>JAAFHQ010000176.1:3001-9406 GCA_013298445.1 Chitinophagales bacterium
TTAATAAGATGCAAAAAATCGGAAAGTCAGTTTTTCTGCGTTGCTATGAAATGTTTTTGCTATGAATTTTACTGAAAATATCAAGTTGGCCTTCCGCTCCATCCGAGCCAATGCCTTAAGAGCGGTACTTACTCTGCTGATCATTGCCCTGGGCATCATGGCTTTGGTAGGTATTTTGACAGCGATTGACAGTGCTATTTATTCGCTGAGCAGCAATTTGTCATACCTGGGCGCCAACGCTTTTGATGTGGACCCCAAGTTTGATGAAGGGGTACGGGGCAACCGAGGGGGCCGGGTAGCCAAACGTGGGGAAGTATTCACTTTCCAACAGTCAACGGCTTTTAAAGAGCGCTTTCACTTCAATGCCCGGACAGCGATTTCTTTCCGCTGTACCAACAATGCCGCCTTGCGTTATGGTAAAGAAAAGACCAACCCGGTCATATTGATTTTTGCAGCGGATGAAAATTACTTGGAAGCGAAGGGATTCGACCTGGAAGTAGGCCGGGGATTCACCGCTCGGGAAGTAAATAGTGGTGGGTATGTGACCATCGTTGGGGCAGAGGTTGTCAAATTGTTGTTCAAAGGTAAAGCGGAAAAGGCCATTGGGCAGACCATTTCTACAGGGAGTATGAAACTCACTATAATTGGGGTGCTCAAATCCAAGGGTTCCAGCATGAATCAGGATGAGGATCGCCGCATCATTGTTCCCTTGTATACGGGCAAAATGTCTTATGCTACTCAAAATACCAATTATCGCATCATGGTAGCGGTAACTGACCCTACCCAAATCGACAATGCGATTGCAATTGCCACGGGCCTCTTGCGCAACATCCGCAAACTGCGAGCTTCCCAAGACAACGATTTTGACATTACCAAAAGTGATAGCTTGATTGGCATCATTAAGGAAAATACGGTTTATTTCCGGGCTGCTGCTGCGGGAATCGGGCTGATCACACTATTGGGCGCTGCCATTGGTTTGATGAACATCATGCTCGTATCGGTAACCGAACGAACCCGAGAGGTGGGCATCAGCAAAGCGCTGGGTGCCACCCGACGACATATCTTGATTCAATTCCTCACCGAAGCGGTAGTGATTTCCCTGATGGGTGGCTTTTTGGGCATCATCCTGGGCGTATTGATTGGCAACACCGTGACTTACTTCATGGGTGGTTCTTTCTTGTTTCCCTGGATGTGGATCACCATGGCCGTGTTGACTTGTACGGTGGTGGGGCTGGTATCGGGTTTGTATCCGGCTATGAAGGCTGCAAGGTTGGATCCGATTGAGTCTTTGCGGTATGAGTAATGTCAACCACCTCCAACAACTCACTTACAATCATCGCCGTAGCACCCCATAAAATCCGCCCTCCGAGGTCAAAATAAGGCACATCCGTCAAGGTGAAATTGGGATTGATCACCAAATCCTTCACCTTCTGATGGTTTGGATTTTGAAAATAGTCAAAAGGCACTTCCAAAATGTCGGCTACCTCGGATTCCTGGGGCTTCCATTGCGGAGCATATTCCATAAAGCCTACGTGAGGTTGTACATGGAAGTTACTCACTGGGATGTACAATTCGGTCAATGCACCCAATAACTTGACGTCAGCTGGATTTACCCCTACTTCTTCCTGAGCCTCGCGCAGAGCCGTTTGGGCAGAGTGCCCATCGCCATCGTCAAAGCGGCCACCCGGGAAGCTGATCTGCCCCTTGTGGACATCCCTCGGGTTGTGCGAAACCCGCTCAATGAACACCAAATTCCATTGTCCATTTTTTGGAAAAAACAGCGCCAGCACCCCCGCTAAAATAGCCGTGGGAGGGATGGTCCGTCCTTGATACCGAGCGGGGTGGGCCATTTTGATTTGAGCCAATTCCCCGGGTAAGGGATGCTGTAAATTTTTTTCTAGTCGTTGTATAAATGTCAAGTCCATGTTTGTTAAACAGGATTACAAGTTTAATGGTTGAGAAAGTTGAGAAGGTTTAGGCTGCCGCAGCGACTTGCACTTCGGCTACGCTCAGTGACCATGTCGCTGCGGTAGCCTAAACCTTCTCAACCTCCCTCAACCTCCTCAACCTCCCTCAACCTTCATAACTCCTCAACTTTTTTCCGTTCCTTTGCTGCTTGCAAAAAATGACTGCCATGTATTCCATCGAGGCCATTCAACTGATTTTACAAGCCAAAACTACGGATAGGCCACTTCGTGAAGCCCAAATTGAACATTTGTTGCTGGATAGTCGCCAAATCATTTTTGCCGAGCGCAGCCTCTTTTTTGCCATCAAGGGCGCCCAGCAAGATGGGCATCAGTTCATCGCCGCGGTTTACGAGGCTGGGGTACGCAATTTTGTAGTAACCCAATTTCCTGAGCCCCATGCATTTCCGGAAGCCAATTTTTTATTGGTCCCCAATGTCATTGCAGCGCTCCAAAAGCTGGCGGCACACCACCGGAGCCAATTTCCTCTTCAGGTCATTGGCATCACCGGCAGCAATGGCAAAACCACCGTTAAAGAATGGCTTTTTCAGCTCCTCTATGCCAATTATGCCATCATTCGCAGCCCCCGCAGCTTTAATTCCCAAATCGGGGTACCTCTTTCAGTTTGGAACATCCAGGCTCAGCACGAATTGGGCATTTTTGAAGCAGGCATTTCTCGCCCCGGCGAGATGGCGAATTTAGCAAAAATAATCCGACCCCAGATCGGAATTTTCACCATGCTAGGGGAGGCCCACAATGAAGGGTTTGCCAGCAAACAAGCTAAATTACGGGAAAAATTACAACTTTTTACAGACCTTGAGTTGCTGATTTATTGTGCAGATGATGCTGCAATTCAGCCAGAAATTCAAGCACTTCCCTGTAAAAAACTGAGCTGGTCGCTCGGGCAACACCCCAGTGCCGACCTTTTTGTACAAAAGCCGGAAATATTCCTTAGGCATACTCACCTGGAAAGCCGTTTCAGGGGCCAAACCGAACGCATTACCGTCCCTTTTACCGATCAGGCCGCCATTGAAAATGCCATTCATTGCTGGGCAGTTTTGTTGCACTTAGGCATCAAAGCCGAACAAATTGCCGAACGTATGGCCCAACTGGAGTCCGTGGCTATGCGGATGGAGTTGCTGGATGGGCAAAACGATTGCCTCATCATCAACGACACCTACAATGCCGACCTAAGTTCACTGCGCCTCGGTTTGCAGTGGATGCGGCAGCACGAACAGGGACGCAAACGCAGTTTGATTTTGTCTGAAATCCTGCAAAGTGGCAGCACCAAAAAACAATTGTACCAAAAAATCAGCCGCTTAATCGAAGAATACCAGATTGAAAGGGTGATCGGGGTTGGAGCAGCAACCATGCATTTGCAGGATTTTTTACCCCCAGGATTTGAGCAAAATTATTTTGAAAATACCCAGCATCTGCTCGATGCCCTGCCACAACTCCACTTTCAATCCGAAATCCTCCTCATCAAAGGTGCTCGACAATACCATCTTGAAAAAATTGCCCAGGCGCTGTCCCGCCAGGTACATCAGGCCCGTTTGGAGGTCAATCTGAGTGCACTGGCCCATAACCTGCGAGCTTATCAACGTTGTTTGCGGCCCGGGGTCAAAACGATGGTGATGGTCAAGGCTACTGCTTATGGAGCAGGCAGCAAAGAAGTAGCCCGCTTGCTGGAACACCTGAGGGTAGACTACTGCTGTGTGGCCTATGCCGACGAAGGCATCGAACTGCGACAAGCAGGCATTAGTGCCCCCATTATGGTCCTCAATTCTGAAGCTGGAGCTTTTGAACAAATGCGCCAACACCGCCTGGAGCCTGTAGTATATAGCCTGGAGCAACTGCGCAGTCTACGCATCGAAACCTTACCCCACGGCATCCACCTCGGCATTGACAGTGGCATGCACCGACTGGGTTTTGACAGCCACGAACTTCCGGGTTTGCTAGATTACCTGCGGCAACATCCTGCCCTTTTGGTCAAGTCCATCTATACCCATCTGGCCGCCACTGAGGACCCTCAACACGATGCCTTCACCCACGAGCAGGCACGTCGATTTCAGCTTGCTTTTGAGCAAATTTCGGGCACTTTGGGCTATCGTCCCCTGCAACATGCCCTGAACTCCAATGGCATTACCCGTTTTCCACAATACCAGCAGGATATGGTGCGTTTGGGAATTGGCCTGTATGGCATCGATGTAAGCAACACCTTACCCGAGCCGCTACAGGTTGTTTTGAGTTTTAAGGCTACTATTTCACAAATCAAGGAAGTTGCCGCTGGCGAAACCATCGGGTATGGTCGCCGTGCCCAAGCCCATTCTCTCATGCGAACTGGTACCATTTCTGTTGGATATGCCGACGGTTTACGTCGTGGGGCAGGCAATGGAGCTTTTCAAGTGAAGGTGCGCGGGAAAAAAGCCCCAATTTTGGGTAGCGTGTGTATGGACATGTCGATGATCGATCTTAGCCATATTCCAGAGGCCCAAACGGGGGATACCGTGGAAATTTTTGGATTGGATCCTTCTGTAAATGAACTGGCGCAAGTACTCGGAACCATTCCATATGAGGTATTTACCGGAATTTCACCCCGAGTTAAACGTGTCTATTTACAGGAATAAGTATATTTTTGCGACGCTAAAATAAAATTAAACATGGCAAAGAACCTTTTGCTGCTTCTGGGCTGCTTTTTCAGCCTGATCGTTTTCACCCAGGCACAGGATAAAGACCCGGTGTTGTTTACGGTTGACGGCACCCCGGTGCATGTTTCCGAATTCAAGTACATCTATTCCAAAACCAATGGAAAAAATGCGGATTTTTCCCGCGCCACATTACAAGAGTATTTGGATTTGTACACCAAATTCAAACTCAAGGTCAAGAAGGCCAAAGACATGAAACTGGACACCGTGCAGGCACTCCAGGAAGAATTGGCGGGATACCGCCGCCAGTTAGCTGATTCTTATTTGTTGAACAAACAGGTAACTGAAAAATTGACCAAAGAGTTGTTTGAACGCTCTCAATTTGATCTTGACATCAGCCACATTCTTTTTTCCCTCGCCCCTGAGGCCAAAGGCACCGACACAGTGGAAGCCTATCGCCAGGCGATGGATGCGCGTGCACGCTTGCTCAAAGGGGAGAAATTTGCGACCGTAGCCCAACAGGTTTCTGCAGATAAGTCAGCAGCTACCAACGGTGGGCATATTGGATACGTCACCGCCATGTTTCCAAATGGCTTTTATGCCTTGGAGAGTGCAGCTTACCGCCTGCCTTTTGAGCAACTCTCCATGCCTATCCGCACTGGCGCAGGATACCATTTGCTCAAAGTGCACAGCAAACGCCCAGCTCGTGGAGAAGTTGAAGTAGCCCACATTTTGCTGCGCACTGAAGGCAATGATGCCATTGTTGTCAAATCTCTGATTGACACCATTTATTCATCGCTTAAGCGCGGTACTAATTTTGAAGAATTGGCTGCTAAAAACTCCAACGATTCCAGAACCGCAGATAAAGGTGGCTACGTCGGTTTTGTAACCATCAACCGCTTCGAACAAGCTTTTGAAGATGCTGCGTATAGTGTTGCGAAAGACGGAGACTACTCCAAACCTTTTCAAACGAGCGTAGGTTGGCACATCATCAAGCGGATCAGCAAAAAGGAGATACAACCTTATGACCAAATGCGCGGTCAATTAGAAGCACGCATCAAAAGAGATGCCCGCTTTGAAACGGCCCGCAAGGCCATGGTGGAAGACATCAAGCGCGAAACAGGGTTTAAAGATTATCCCAATCTGCTCACTGAGTTCGCTGCAACCTTGAACGATACCTTCTTCACCTTCCAGTGGCATGCCCCCCAGCCCCCCAGCACCAAGGTGTTGTTTACGATGGCAAAAAAGGCATACACGCTGGGAGATTTTGCCCAGTTTGTTGAAAACGCTACCCGTCAGCGGATGCGGATGTCGGGTGAGGCATCAACAGATGCTGCCGTGGAAAGCTTGTATGAGGAATACGTCAATGAGTCCTGCCTGCGCTTTGAGGAACAACGCTTGGATCAAAAATATCCCGAGTTCAAAGCCTTATTGCGCGAGTACGAAGAAGGTATCCTCTTGTTTGAGGCTACCCGCATCAACGTATGGGACAAGGCTTCTCAAGACACGGTGGGTTTGAAAAACTACTTCAAAACCCTGAAAGGCAAATACCGTTGGGAAGATCGGGCCGTGACTACGGTATTTTTTGTTGATGGCATTTCTAAATCGGTTTTGGAGCCCATGCGTGAGTATGCGCTCAAACATTCTACCGAGGAAGTGTTGGCCAAATTCAATAAGTCGGACACCATTGGTATTCGGGTGGAGGAACAATTGTTGGAAAAAAGCAAATCGCCTGAAGCCAGTGAACTGAAAGAATGGAAGGCAGGAGAAGTAACCATCGCGAAATTTGACCGGCA
>JAAFHQ010000177.1 GCA_013298445.1 Chitinophagales bacterium
TGAAAAGTATATATGTGGACCAAAGATACAAAAAAATGCAGCCTTGGACACTGTTGTTTAGCCGTTTAGGCTTTTCGCTTATAGATGGGCACGGTAGAACAGGGCTCCCCGTACATGATGCTCAGGGCATGCGGCTTGAGCAAACGGGTCAGTTCCATGTACGCCGAAGGGGGGACCGGTTTATCGCTACACCCTTTGATGACGATGCGTTGATCCGCATAAGCAGCAGGGTCGATTTGGCTCAAGGCCCGGTTGAAGGCCGCCTTGTAATAATTGTCAGCATCGCCCTGGAAAATATCCTTCGCGAAAGGCTCCGCATAAGTAGCCACCAGCATGTAGGCCCAAACGGGAATGATGGAATCGTTGGAACAATAAACCAATAAAACCTTGTCCTGGTACTGCGTCCAGTCGTGGTTTTTGAGGGCTTCCCGAAAATCTTTTTCCTTCAAAATCAGCCCCATAAACAAGTAATCGACCAGATCGAAATGGGCAATTTCGCCAGCAGGGAAAAAATCTTCCAGGTTTATCGTAATCAAGCCACTATTGGCCACCCGGTTTACGAGCAAATCTTCCATATTTCGAGTTGAGGAGTTGAGGAGTTGAGGAGTTGAGTGTCGCTATTGCTAAAGTTCTCAACTCCTCAACTTTATTCATTAGTCTTCAATTGGATCAGCGGCATTTTCCGCCAGTTCTTCAATGTCTTCGGGTTCACCAATGAGGTTTTCCGGGTCTTTAAATTCTTTGGGTTGTGGCAAGTCTTTGATGCTCTTTAACCCAAAATAATTCATAAACTTATCTCCGGCACCGTACAAGAGCGGTTTTCCCGGGCCTTCACTCCGGCCTACAATAGAAACAAGTTCCTTCTCCAATAGTTTCTGGATGGCGTAATCGGAATTGACGCCACGAATTTTTTCGATGTCCGTTTTTGACACGGGTTGTCTGTAAGCCACGATGGCCAGGGTCTCTAAAGCCGCACGCGAGAGGCGTTTGCGGGTTCTTTGTTTGAGCAGGGTACCCACGGTGTTGTGATAGGCCCCTTTCGTCAAAAATTGGTAGCCTTCAGCAATTTCAATCAGTTCAAAAGCAAAGGATTCGTCCTGGTATTTTTCAATCAGCCCTTGAATTGCCTTTTCCAGTTCTTCCTGATGGAACTCCAATCCGAAGGTTTCTTCCAAACAAGCCCGAATGTCGGTAAATGAAATAGGGGCATCCGCCGTAAATATCAAACTCTCGATGTGTTGTGCCAAATGCTTCAAGGCCAATGTAGTTTTGAACGTATTTTAAGGATGCAAAAATAATTTAGATTTTGGGAAAAAAGACATTTCTTAGTAAGATCGTCAAGACGATGCAGAAGACAAAGGCACCGCCAGCAATCCACCAGGCGCGTTGGGTGTAATTTTTTTCAACTTGTTCCGTAGATTTTCGCCAACGGTTTTTCGGCGTATCTGCATCGACATTGATCTGGCAGGAATATTTAAATCCAGTATCCTCACGATCTAGTTTTAGTTCGCAGAGTTCCTCTTCGATGAAAAAAGAATAGGCTTTGGATTGTTGCACATTAAAATCGACGAGTACGATACGCGAATTGCAGTGCACCACCAAGTGCCCGTCTTTGTCACCATGAAAAAGGCCGATGAGGTAAGGTTGTCCGGTGTCGTTGTTAAAACGCCAAAAAGATTCAGCCATGGGAAAATGGTTTGAGGACATAACAAAGTTGGGGCAACGCACCAGTAGAGACGCAAGATCTTGCGTCTCTACTGCCTGTCCAATTTAAATCTATTCTGGCAAAAGCGAAATAGGGATTTGAAATTAAGTGTGTTAAATTTTTATGGCTTCGCCCAGGGCGAGCACTTTATAAGGCTGTCCCATTTTTTCGGCGTAGTCGATGAATGTTTGAGGATCGGCGGTGTTGAATTCAAATAGATCGTAGTGATGAGGAATCACCAGCTTGGCGCCAATCGCCAGGCCCAATTCCACTGCTTCCTGGGGGTTCAAATTACCTGCTACTCCCCGTGCCGGATCATTGCCATTGATGGGCAATAAGGCGATGTCCACCTGGAATGGTTTTAAGATTTCGACCATTCCCGGGTACCAGAGCGTATCGCCGCTGTGGTAAATTTTCCAGGGGCCGAATTGGAGGACGTAACCCATAAAACGGCAATTCCCCTGGTCATCTCTTTCCAGTTCATTGTGCGCAGCGGGCACACCGTGCAGGGTGAACATTCCCAGTTGCAGGCTTTGGCTGTCGTTCAAGCCCAGGGGGAAATCCCGCGCACAACCCACTCTTTCCACCACAAAATCCCGGTTGGCTTCCGGAATCACAAAGGCGACATGGGGGTTATTGGTCAAAATTGGCTGCAAGGTTTCTGCGTCCAGATGGTCGGTATGATTGTGGCTGGAGGTCAAAACATCAATGCCGTGCAGCAGTGTTGGGTCAATGACTCGTTCGCTGATGCGCACGTGTGGTTTGTTGGTTTGGGCATATTTTCGGGTGAGCGAGTCGGAAAGGTAGGGGTCAAAAAGTACCCGTTTGCCCTGCCATTGCAACAAAAAACCACTCTGTCCCAGCCACCACATTTGAAATTGTTGGGCATCGGGTGCCTGTTGCAACACTTCCACCCATAGTGATTCGTCTTTGCACAATGCAGCTTTTAGCATAAAGGAACTGATTTAACAAATTCACAAAAAATTATCTTTCAGGAAATTAAATAAAACCATCTTCTCCCTTCCAGCCAATCTGGGTTGGAACAAGTGCGGTGTAATTGGTAGTGCATCTACCCAGTCATCCTTCTACCTTTGTATTACCAGGTCACCAGGGAAAAACACCAGGTAGACCGGTGATTTAATGTACACAAAACCCGAATCATGAAGCAATTTTACCCATTTGCCCCAAATTCCAATCACTTACCCCCAAGCAACTGCTGCATCGTCATTACCGACGATACTCAACTGGGTCGCTAAATTAATTTTGACTGGATAAAAAATGTCTGGCCTTTTTTGCATCTTTACGATCTAAGAAATATCCAGCAGCCCATGTTGACCAAACGTTCACTCCTCTTTTTTAGCACGCTGATCCTTGGATGCAGCGTGTTGTATGGCCAAAAAAAGGACTCCACCAAGACCATTTTCGACTTCATGGCCCTTGGCGATGTGCTTGAAATGGAATTGAGTACGGACATGACCCTGCTCAAAGATCAAAAAAAGACCAATGAATACCAACCTGCCAGCATAACTTTTACCGATGCTGCGGGGCAAGTCCAAAAATGGGAAGTTAAACTGCGTTCTCGCGGGAAATTCCGCCGCCGTATTTGTGTGTTGCCACCCCTCAAACTCAATTTCAACAAAGGTGATTTGCAAAAAGCAGGCCTGGCCAAAGATGACGAGCTCAAACTCATTACCCACTGTGTGGAGGGCTTCGAGGGCAAAGAGTTTTTGATGCGAGAATACCTCGCATACAAGTTGTATCAAATGATCAGCCCTTACGCATTAAAGGTGCATTTGGTGGAAATCAAATACCGAGACAGCAAAACCAGAGCTAAATCCAGTGGTTGGGGCATTCTGATGGAAGACGAAGGCAGCATGGCCAAACGTTGTGGTGCCAAACTATGCGACGATTGTTTTTCCACCCCCAAAGACAGCCTTAATATGGAGCAAGTCAATGCCGCTTGTATGTTTGAATACATGATCGGCAACACCGACTGGTCCATTCAAATGGTGCGCAACGTAAAGATGTTGAAGTTTAAAGATGGGAGCAAGGCTGCTATCGTTCCTTATGATTTTGACTTTTCAGGCTTTGTCAATGCCAGTTACGCCTTGCCCAATGCCGATTATAAACTCACCAGCATCCGCGAGCGCATTTTTCTGAGCTTGACCCAAAGTGACGCCGAAATAGCCTCAACCAAGGCACTCTTTGAATCCAAGCGCCAGGCAATGATTGACCACATCAAAGGATTTAAGGCCTTGAGTGCTGCCGGGCGTAACGACGCCATCAATTATCTCGAATCATTTTATGAATCTTTAAAGCAACCACTGCGAAGGCCGTAAATAATTTAAAAAAACCTGCCCGTGCACCTGAAATTTCCTCCGAAAAAACCTAATATTGACAAGTCATGTAAGCACTTGGCCGGGAGCTAAAAAACCAAGCCTTGGCCATGTGCTAAAATCAGGTCGCGCGTGAAAGATTTTACTAAAAAAGTAGCGGTCATCACCGGAGCAGGTTCGGGGATGGGCCGGGAATTGGCCCTTCAGCTTGCCGCTGCGGGGGCAAGTGTTGTACTCAACGATTGGCATGAAGAAACCCTGCAAGAAACCGTTCAGCTGGTTGAAGCCCAAGGTGGCACAGTAGCTGGGCGTGCTTTTAGTGTAGCCGATCGCACGGAAATGTACCATTTCGCCCAGGAAACAGTGAACCGTTTTGGTGGGGTCGACATCGTCATCAACAACGCTGGGATTTCCCTCTTGCAGCAAAAAATTGAAAGTACCTCCTACGAGCTTTTTGAAAAAGTGATCAACATCAACATGTGGGGGGTGATTTATGGCTCCAAGGCGTTCATTCCTTTTTTGAGGGAAAGGCCAGAAGCAGCCTTGGTCAATGTGTCCAGTATTTTTGGCATTGCGGCCTACCCCGATCAAGGGGCTTACGTAACCGCAAAATTTGCAGTACGTGGCTTTACCGAAGTACTGCGCCAGGAATTGGCCAAAACCAGCGTAAGTGTAACCTGCGTACACCCGGGTGGTATCAAAACCAATATCGTTCGAAACATTGATACCCAGCAAACCGCACGGCTCAATAAATTTTCGGAAGTCTTCGACCGCATGGCCAAAACCAGCGCCGCCGATGCCGCCAAACGCATCATCAAAGGTATTGAGCGCAAGGAAACACGGGTCCTGATCGGCAAAGACGCCCGCTACATGGACAGCATTGCACGCCTGATGCCCGGCAATTACGAGGATACGATTATGAAGGGGTACGACATTGAAAAATTCCAATAATTTCCGCAGCACATGGATACCATTACCGCCAGCCAAATAAACATCCAGGCTCTTTTTGAAAAGCAACAACAATATGCCCCTGAGCTTGCCAATACTACTGCTACCGAGCGCATCGCCCGCCTGAATCGCCTGATCCAGTTCATGGACGACGATCAGGAAATGCAAGGGCTTAAAGATGCCATGTACCAGGATTTCCGCAAAGCCGAAGTAGAGGTGATGTTGTCAGAAATAGCAGTGGTGAGAAGCCATGCGTTACACGCCCGCCGCGAATTGCGCCGTTGGATGCGGCCGCATAAAGTACCGACTCCCCTTACTTTGCTGGGCACTACTTCTTACATCGAATATGAAGCCAAAGGGGTGAGTTTGATCGTATCCCCCTGGAACTACCCATTTAACCTTACTTTTTCTCCTCTCGTTTATGCAATTGCAGCCGGGAATACGGCCATCATCAAGCCCTCGGAATTGACACCGCATACGGCTGCCTTTATGGCGAAAGCCATCAAAAAGTTGTTCCCTGAGCAGGAAGTGGCCTTATTGGAAGGGGATGCAAGTTTGGCTACGGCTTTGTTGGAGCTGCCTTTTGACCACATCTTTTTCACTGGAAGTCCACAGATTGGCAAAATCGTGATGGCTGCTGCCGCCAAAAACCTGGCTTCAGTAACGCTGGAACTGGGAGGAAAATCCCCGGCTATTTTGGACGCATCTGCTGCCATTGATACCCTAAGTTACAACCTGGCCTGGGGCAAATGCCTCAACAATGGCCAAACCTGCATTGCACCAGATTACGTCCTGGTGCACGAGTCCAAGATGGACGCTTTTGTAGGCGCTTTTGAAAAATCCTTAAAGCGCCTCTATACCGATTTACCAAATCTGGAAAGCAATGCGGACTATTGCCGCATTGTCAACCATCGGCATTACCAGCGTTTGCGGCGCTTGTACGATGATGCCATCAGCAAGGGCGCGGTGGAACTATTGGGCGGTACCTGGAACGAGACAGAACGGTTTGTGCCCCCTACCCTCCTGGGCAACATCAGCGACGACATGGCGATCATGGAGGAGGAAATATTTGGGCCTATCCTGCCCGTTTTGCCTTTTTCAAGCCAGGAAGAGGTTGTCCAAATCATCCGCAAACGGCCAAAACCACTCTCCTTGTACATCGGCGCCCGCAATCGACGCTTTATCAACTACATCATGGCCAATACCTCGGCGGGAGGCACAGTGATCAATGACTACATGTTGGGTTTTGGCAACCCGAATTTACCTTTTGGTGGGGTGAACAACAGTGGGATCGGGAAATACATGGGCTTTCACGGCTTCGTGGCTTTTTCGAATGAAAAAGCGGTGGTGAAGCGGAATTTTGGGACGCTGAGTGTGTTGTTTCCACCGTATACGCCAAAGGTGAAGGCGCTAATGGCATTGGTGCAGAAGAGGTTGCTGTAGCTCAATGGATACGCCTAAGAAAGCACTAAAGCGACACTATTTTTACCACAGAGGAAAAAAAGAGGACACAATGGACACAAAGTTAGACGTTGACAACGCTTCGCTTGGTGTTCTTTGTGTCCTCTTTTTTTTGGGCATTTAAGCCAGACAAGAATTGTCAATTATCCACAAATCCGCACATTGAATGCGAGATTGTGCTTTTGTCTCAGAACCCCCGACCCCTAAAGGGGAGTACAGCGTACGTTAGCCTAAAAATAAGCCTTTTGAAGGTGCTGTACGACAGGTTATTAACCGAAAATGTACTCCCCTTTAGGGGTAGGGGGTTATGAGATCACGGTAAAATGCTCAATATCAACCAAGAATCTAAATTCTGGTTTTGTGGGTAATCGACAGAGGCAAGATGCCTTACGCTCTTCCTTAAACCGGCAAATAGGGCTTCCCTCCTGTGACTTCCCGCGAAATCACAATCCGCTGCACTTCCGAAGTCCCCTCATAAATCTGGGTAATCTTCGCATCGCGCATCAAACGCTCCACGTGGTATTCTTTCACAAAACCATAGCCCCCGTGTACCTGCACCGCTTCCACGCTGTGGCGCATGGCCACTTCAGAAGCATACAGTTTGGCCATGGCACTGGCCGCACTGTAGTCCAGGCCCTGGTCTTTGAGCCAGGCCGCACGATAAACCATTAGTTTGGCCGCTTCAATTTCCATGGCCATATCGGCCAGTTTAAAGGCGATGGCCTGGTGTTGGTTGATGGGTTTGCCAAAGGCAGTGCGTTGTTTGGAGTATTCCAGGGCCAGTTCGTAGGCACCACCGGCAATGCCCAAGGCTTGAGCGGCAATGCCGATGCGGCCACCCGCCAGGCTTTTCATGGCAAACTTGAAGCCAAAACCATCTTCTCCGATTCGGTTTTCCTTGGGCACTTTGACATCGGTATACATAATGGTGTGGGTATCTGAAGAGCGGATGCCCAGTTTATCTTCTTTGGCTCCGATAGCTACGCCCGGCATACTGGTTTCCACAATCAGACAATTGATGCCTTTGGAGCCTTTCTCTGGGTGGGTTTGAGCCATCACCAGGTGCAATTTGGAAGTGCCGCCGTTGGTGATCCAGTTTTTGGTGCCGTTGAGCAGGTAGTGGTCGCCCATGTCCACTGCGGTAGTGCGCTGGTGGGTGGCATCGCTGCCTGCTTCGGGTTCGGAGAGGCAGAAGGAGCCGATCCATTCGCCGCTGGCCAGTTTGGGCAGGTATTTGGCTTTTTGTTCGGCGCTGCCAAAGGTTTCAATGCCCCAACAAACCAGGGAATTGTTGACCGACATGATCACCGAGCAGGAGTTGTCTATTTTGGAAATTTCCTCCATGGCGAGTACGTAGGACAAGGAATCCATTCCTCCCCCGCCGTATTCAGGAGAAACCATCATACCTAAAAAGCCCAACTCGCCCATCTTTTTGACTTGCTCGTAAGGGTATTCCATTTTGGAATCGCGTTCGATGACGCCAGGCTTCAATTCTTTTTGGGCAAAATCACGGGCTGCGGCCTGAACGGCCAAGTGCTCTTCGGACAAATGAAAGTTCATCGTCAATTGATTTGATGGCGGGTACTGGCAATCCCGGTACCCGCTATTTGGTCTGGTTAAGGTTGAGGCTAAAAAACGCAGAATGGTTTCGTTGTACCAGAAATTCCAGCACAAACGAAAGAATTGGCGAATTTACGCTAAATTATGGAAAGTGGGTAGCGAATTTACGCTAAATTACTTCTTGAGTGTAGAATATGCTGTCACTACACCCCCCGCAACCTTTCCCCCTTGATCGCTTTCGCCATCAAATCCGGAAACGCATCCGGTGTACACGCAAAGGTAGGAATCTCCAATTGCGTAAATTGTGTAGCAATATGGTGGTCGTACATCGGCGCGCCCTTGTCGTTCAAGGCCAACAGCGCAATCAAATTAACCCCCGTCGCCTTAATTTCCGCAGCCTGGCGGAGCAAGTCATCCGATGGCCCGCCCTCCATCAAATCCGAAATCAGGACCATGATGGTATGCCTCGGCTGGCGAATGTGTTGACGGGCATAACGTAGCGCCTTACTGATGTGGGTGCCGCCGCCGAGCTGGGTGGCAAATAGCAAATCCACCACATCGTGTAAATGTTCACTGAGATCCACCACGCTGGTATCAAACACGATGAAGCGGGTGGTAATGCTAGGCATGGAAGCCATTATTGAGCCCACAATCCCGGCATACACCACCGATGGAGCCATGGAGCCACTTTGATCCACCAGCAAGATCAGGTCTTTCATTTTGGGTTGCCGGCGACCGAAGCCCCATAATTTTTCGGGGATGATGCTGTGGTATTCTTGTTGATAGTGCTTCAGATTGGCGCGGATGGTGCGGTGCCAATCGATGGCGTTGGGCTTGGGTCGGCGGGAACGAGCCACCCGGCTGAGGCTACCTTTGATGGCATTTTGTAAGGGTTGCCGCAGTTTTTTTCCCAGTTCTTTCACCACCTTGCGGATGACCTCGCGGGCGGTTTCGCGGGTTTGGGCGGGCAATACTTTTTTCAAACTCAGTAAAGTACTGACCAGATGCACATCGGCTTGTAGGGTTTCCAACAATTCGGGCTGCAACAACATCTGGTGCAAACGCAAGCGCTCCAGGGCGTCTTTTTGCATCAATTGCACCACCGGAGCGGGGAAATACTTGCGGATGTCCCCCAACCAACGCGTCACATTGGGCGAGGAACTACCCAGTCCACGCTCGCGCTCGCTGTCGTACAAGGCATCCAAAACCTTGTCCATACCCTGTTCCTCCTCCCCTAGCCCGATGCTGTCTTTGGGATCAGCATTTTGCCCGAGTACCAGTCGCCAGCGTTTGAGTTGTTCTTCTTTGTCCATATTTTCCTAATCACTACCAAAAATGGAAAAAATTACTGAATTTCGG
>JAAFHQ010000178.1 GCA_013298445.1 Chitinophagales bacterium
TGGTCACCCAGTACGACCGGGACTTTTTCCGCGAGCGGGTTATGTTTTCGATCCACAACCTGACAGGAAAAGTCATCGCTTTCGCCGGCCGGATCATGGCCAAAGACCCCAAGCAGCCCAAGTACATCAACTCGCCGGAAACGGAGATTTATTACAAAAGCAAGGTCCTCTACGGCATCTTTTTTGCCAAAAAAGCCATCCGCCAGTTTGACGAATGCCTGCTGGTTGAAGGCTACACAGATGTGATTTCCCTGCATCAATCCGGGATTGAAAACGTGGTAGCCTCTTCAGGTACCGCCCTCACCCCCGATCAGATTCGCCTGATCAAACGTTTTACCAACAACATCAAAATCATTTACGATGGTGATGCGGCGGGTATCAAAGCGGCATTGCGCGGGCTCGATCTGGCCCTGGCCGAAGACATGAACGTACGCCTGGTGCTTTTGCCAGATGGGGAAGACCCGGATTCATACATTCAAAAAGTGGGTTCGGAAGCCTTTTTGGCTTACCTGAAGGAAAAAGGCAAGGACATCGTGCAGTTTGAAACCGAACTGCTGCTCAAGGAAGCGGGGGACGACCCCACCCGGCGGGCGGGCGTTCTGGGTCAAATTGCCAATACCATCTCCAAAATCAAAAATCCGCTGCGTCGCGATGAGTACGTGAAGGTAACTCGGCAGGTATTGGGCGTCGACGAGGGTCGGATGATTTTTGAAGTGAACAAACTGCTGCGCCGCGATTTAGAAAAACACCAGGCGCTGGAAGGTGTTACCCCGCCGAGTTCGGATGATTCCTTCCCGACTGAAGAGCCGGGTTACATCTCCAACCCAGTGATGGCCGAGGCCGAAATGAGCGTGGGGGATGAATTTCAGGAGAAACACATCGCCCATATCCTCATCAACGCCGGGGGCGAGTGGTACGACCAGGCGCACAATACTACCGTAGCCCAATACGTGTGGATCAACATCGAAGACGTCATCGATTATTTCGATAGTACGTTGTACAAAAAAGTAGTGGTCGAAATCATGCAGCGAGTCAATCAAGGGCTAGACATTTCGGCGCAATACTTCATCAACCACCCCGAAGCAGACGTGCGCCAACTAGCCTCCACGGTGCTCACGAGCCCCTACGAATTCAGTGAAAACTGGGAGCTAAAACACGAGGTTTTCCTCAATCAACGCAAACCGGAGGACAACTACTTCAAGGACGCAGAAGCGGCGGTTAAACGCCTGAAACTGCGCAAACTTGGGCGGATTCTTGCGGACAATCATGCCAAAATGAAGCTGATCAATCAGAGCGATGTGGAGCAGTTGTTGCCGCTTATTAAATTGGATCAGAAGTTGAAGGCGATGCGGAATCAATTGGCTGGGGAATTGGGAATGGTGGTGGTGAAGTAATGCTATGAACCAAATCTATTTGTAAAATCGTCCTTCCTCTGCTTCTTTTCATCAAACTCTTCCCCGCATTAGTTGTTTACCAATCAACAAAGCACTACTTTTGCCCACGTTTTTACAAAACCTGCTTTTTAATGGCTACTGTCAAGTTTACTTTTGAAGATAAAAAAATAGCCCAGCCGATTGTGGTGGAAGGAGTGGCGGAAGGCACCTCGATTTTGGAACTTACCGAAGATCACGATATCCACCTGAATCACAACTGCGGCGGCGTTTGTGCTTGTAGCACCTGCCATGTGTACGTGCTCAAGGGAGAAGACGATCTGGAAGAAATTTCGGACAAAGAAGAAGACTTCATTGACCGGGCCCACAATCCCCGCCTCAATTCCCGTTTGGGTTGCCAATGTGTAATCCTCGACGAAGGGGCTTACATCGAAATTGAAATTCCCGATCAGAGCCGCATCATTGGCCACGAACACTAATAGAGTCCAATTTTAACCAGCCCTCAAATCCTCATCATAATGGCATTTGACCAATTTGACAACCTCCCCATCAATTGGGCGGACCACGAAGACATCGCAATGAAGCTTTACGAGCGTTTTGGCGATGATTTTAGCGAAGGCAAAATTTACCGCATTCGTTTTACCGACCTGATTGAATGGATCCTGGAAATTTCCAATTTTGAAGGCACCCGTGAAGGCTGTACTGAAGCGCACCTGGAGCAAATCCAAGCCAAATGGGTGTATGAATGGCGCGACAACCAATAAACGAGTATGAACCACCTGGAAGTTTTCAGTACCATCCACACCTTCATTTTTGACGTGGATGGCGTATTGACCAACAACGAAGTACTCATCACCGAAAACGGGGAGTTGCTGCGCAAAATGAATGTCCGCGACGGATTGGCCATCAAAATTGCCATCGACAAAGGCTACAAAATTGCCATCATCACGGGTGGACGTTCGGAAGGGGTCAAAAAGCGCCTGGAAGCCCTGGGGATCAAGGACATTTATTCGGGTATCAGCAACAAACTGGAAGCTTTCGAGGAGTTTGTAGATACTTATGAATTGGATCCTGTCGGCATCCTGTACATGGGCGACGACCTGCCTGATTATCCGGTTATGCGGCGGGTTGGTTTGGCTACCTGCCCTAAAAATTCAGCCCCAGAACTGTTTCCCATTGCCAACTACGTGTCTCCATTCACTGGTGGCGAAGGCTGCGTCCGGGATGTGATTGAAAAGGTCTTGCGTTTGCAAGGCAAGTGGTCGGAAGATTAAACAAAGCACTCGCGCAAAATAAGTACTTCCAATCCGTAAATATTTTGTGCCCTTGTCTATATTTGTTGGGACCAGAACATAAGTACCTGATACTTTAACTTAAACAGTCCTAATGTCCCTATTCCGATTGATCAGGCTTCCCAACTTGTTGATTGTTGCGTTGGTTCAATCCTTGCTCTATTTTCGTTTATTGTTGCCCGCCTTTGCCCAGCAGGGCATTAACCCACGGCTCAATACCCTTGAATTTCTCTTTTTGGTCCTGGCTACCCTCTGTACCACTGCTTGTGGCTACATCATCAATGATTTGTACGATTACGAGATGGATTTGCTCAACCGCAAAGCCAAGGTCATTGTCAACGAAAAAATCAGCGCCCAGTCCTGCATCTGGATTTACGCGCTATTGGGCTATTTCGGTTTTATGTTCTCCCTTTACCTCGCTTTTCGCATTGGGCAAGTATACATGATGGGCTTGTATGTGTTGTCCTTTTTGTTGTTGTTTTTGTACACCAGAATCCTTAAAAAACGGCCTTTGCTGGGGAATATGCTGGTTGCTTTGTTTTGTGCGGGGGTGGCTGGTCTTGTGTGGTTAGCGGAACTACCCGGCTGGTGGGCACTGCAAAATGTGGCACCACAAACGGCTCAGTCCCTACAATCCATCATCAACTGGTATTGTGCCTTTGCTTTTTTCAGCACCCTATTTCGCGAAATTGTCAAGGATTTGGAGGATAAATCTGGCGATGCAGCGGCGGGTTGCCGAACTTTTCCTATTGCAGCAGGAGACCCTGCGGCCAAATACCTGGCGATGGCTATAGCAGGGTTGTTGCTGATTTTGCTAGGAGGCTTGTACCTCTACCAGGTGCCTGGTTTTAGTGCCCGTTTTTATCTTGGTGCACTGCTTGGTGTAGTTGCCCCGTTGATCTATGCCATTTATTTGCTACAAAACGCCCAAATACCCAGCGATTATCACCGCATCAGTACTCTGGCCAAAGTAGTTATGCTGGCCGGAGTTCTACTGCTCCTTGTATAAAAACTACTTTAATGAATCCATTGTCCCTAAACATCATCCTGGCTTCTACTTCACCCCGACGTAGTCAGCTCCTGCGTGAAGCAGGTTTCAATTTTGTAATCAAAACCACAGAGGTAGAGGAAACATATCCACCGGATACTCCAGTTGATGAGGTCGCTGGGTATTTGGCGCGCAAAAAAGCCTATGCCTCCCGCGAATTTATCCAAGAGGACGAAATTATTCTGGCAGCCGACAGCGTAGTCATTTTAGATGGGGTCATTTATGGCAAACCAATCGATGCAGCGGATGCCCGGCAGATGTTGCAAAAATTGTCGGGGCAACTGCACCGGGTCATTACAGGGGTTTGTTTGTTGTCCAAAGACCGGGAGAAGGTTTTTTCTGCCGAATCCCGAGTACAATTTGAGCCTTTGAGCGATGCAGAGATTGATTTTTACGTCGAAAAATACCGTCCTTTTGACAAGGCTGGTTCTTATGCCATTCAGGAATGGATTGGACTTTGTAAAATCTCCCGAATTGAAGGTACTTTTACCAACATTATGGGCTTGCCAGTAGATCGGGTTTACCGGGAATTACTGGATTTTGTATGAGGTTGAGGAGTTGAGAAGGTTTAGGGAGGTTTAGGCTACCGCGAGCGACTTAGACACGACCTTGTCTAAGTCGCTCGCGGTAGCCTAAACCTCCCTAAACCTCCCTAAACCTCCCTAAACTTTTTCTTATGCAACAACCCATTGAGGTGCTTCGCCAGTATTGGGGACATGAACAATTCAGGCCCCAGCAAGAGCACATCATTCAGTCGGTTTTGGATGGAAGAGACACCCTGGCACTGCTGCCAACAGGTGGGGGGAAATCCATTTGTTTTCAAGTCCCAGCGCTTTGTCAAGAAGGCATTTGTATTGTCATTTCGCCTCTGATCGCCTTGATGAAGGACCAGGTGCAAAACTTGCAAAAAAAAGGCATTTCTGCCCTCGCTATCTACTCTGGGATGGCTTATCGCGATATCGACCGCTTGTTGGACAATTGTGTACACGGCGATGTAAAGTTTCTCTACCTTTCGCCCGAACGACTGGTGAGTGATCTGGCGCGGGAGCGCATCAAACGGATGAAAGTCTCTTTTTTTGCGGTGGACGAAGCGCATTGTATTTCGCAGTGGGGGTATGATTTTCGGCCTCCTTATTTGGAAATCGCCAAAATTCGCGACTTTTTTCCTCAAGTTCCCATCATTGCATTGACCGCTACTGCCACCCAGGAGGTTGTACAAGACATTCAAGCCAGGCTGGCTTTCCGGGACCAACAGGTTTTCCAATCCAGTTTTGCCCGGCCCAATCTGGCTTACATTGTCCGTCCCAGCGAGGCTAAAGAAGAACAGCTCGCAGATATTTTGCAAAAAGTCCCTGGCAGTGGAGTGGTTTACGTACGCAATCGGCGGCGCACCAAAGAGATTGCTCAATTGCTGCAAAAAAAACTCATCTCCGCTGATTTTTACCACGCCGGCCTTACCCCTGACGAACGTTCGGCAAAACAAGACGCCTGGGTCAGCGGGCGTACCCGGGTGATGGTGAGCACCAATGCTTTCGGCATGGGCATCGATAAGCCGGATGTACGCACGGTGGTGCACCTGGAATTGCCGGATAGTCTGGAAGCCTATTTTCAGGAGGCCGGACGAGGCGGACGGGATGGGCTCAAGTCCTATGCCGTTTTGTTGTACAACCAAAATGACCGCCGTAGCCTGGAATATCAGTTTGAACAGGCTTTTCCAAGTCTGGATGAAGCTCGGCAAGTCTACCGGGCGCTGGGCAGTTATTTCCAATTGGCGTTGGGCGGTGGCCAGGGTGAAAGTTATGATTTTGACATTTCTATTTTTTGCCAAAAATTCCAACTGGAGCCTGTACGCAGCTTCAACTGCCTCAAATTGCTGGAGCAGGAGGGCTGGATCAGTTTATCCGAGGCGGTTTTTACCCCTTCTACCCTACTCATCAAAGTGGATAAGGAGCGTTTGTACGATTACCAGATCAAAAACCGCGAATTGGATAAAGTACTGAAGATCATTTTGCGCAGTTATCAGGGTGTTTTTTCCAGTTACGTAACATTTAGCGAGCGAAAGTTGGCGGAGTATTGTAAAATTTCGCATGAGCAGCTACAACGATCGCTCTTGCGGATGCAGGAAGACCATATCATTGAATACAACCCCCAAAAGGACAAACCACAACTGAGTTATTTGCGCGAACGGGTGGATGCAGCCTACCTTACTTTTGACACTCAATTGTACAATTTCCGCAAAACCCGCCACGCAGAACGCATCCAAAAAGCCATTGCCTACGCGGAGGAAAAAATCTGCCGCAGCCAACAGTTGTTGCATTATTTTGGTGAAAAAGACGCCCCCGCTTGTGGTGTTTGTGACGTTTGTCTGGAGCGCAAAAAACAAAACCTGGATGGGGAAACCTATGAGCGCATCCGCCAAAAGATCCAACGTTTATTGGAGCAAGAAGCCCTGCCTGTCAAGGCTGTAGTCGATTCCTTCGCGCCCAAAACCCAACAACAAGTGCTTGAAACACTCACTTTTATGCAAAACGAAGGGCTGCTGATTGAAAAAAACGGTAAACTCCAACTCAAAACATGAAACTGGTTTTCACGGTCACCAATGATTTGTGCTACGATCAACGGATGCAGCGCATTTGTAGTACGCTGTGTGCCGAAGGGCATGAGGTGACCCTGCTGGGGCGATTCCGCAAAACATCTCCCCTCCTACCCGCTGCGGACTATCGACAAGTCCGCCTGGTCTGTTGGTTTGAAAAAGGGAAACTGTTTTACCTGGAGTACAATCTCAGGTTGTTCTGCTGGCTGTTGCTGCAAAAAAGTTTTGATGTATACACGGGCATCGACCTTGACACCATTATGCCTTGTCTGAGTGTTGCACGTTTAAAAGGCAAAAAATGCTACTACGATGCGCATGAGTACTTTAGCGAGGTACCGGAAGTAGTTGATCGACCTTTGACCAAGCGCATTTGGGAACTGGTCGCCCGAATTTGTATTCCCCGTGTGGATGGGGCGTATACCGTTGGCCCGGCCTTGGCAAAGATTTTCCAAAAACGCTACGGCATTCCATTTCAAGTTGTAGGAAATATGCCTTTACAACAGGCAAACATTTCAAGCACAGCCCCCTCAACTCCTCAACTCCTCAACTCCTCAACTTTACCCATTCTCCTCTACCAAGGTGTACTCAACGCTGGCCGGGGCTTGGAAACCGCCATTGCAGCGATGCAAAAAATTGAAGGTGCAGTGCTATGGCTGGCGGGTGAAGGGGATTTATCGCAAGAACTGCGGCAACTGGCAAAGGATTTGCAAGTGGAAAGCAAGGTGCACTTTTTGGGTTATTTAACGCCCAAAGAACTACGCTCTATCACGCAACAAGCCAGCATTGGTTTAAATCTGCTGGAAAATCGTGGCTTGAGTTATTACTATTCCCTGGCGAACAAGGCTTTTGACTATGTGCAGGCGGGAGTGCCATCGATTCAGATGAATTTCCCGGAGTATTTGGCACTGCAAGAAGAGCACCGGGTGTTTTATTTGCTCAATCGGTTGGAGGTGGAGGTGCTGGTGCAGGCAATTGAGCACCTTTTGGGGGATAATGACTTGTATTTGGCCTTGCAGGAAAATTGTAAAGAGGCGGCGAAAGTATGGTGTTGGGAGCGGGAAAAAGAGAAAGTGATCGAAATATATACTTAGTTGATTATTAAGTGTCTACGGTTTATAAGGTGGTGAAATATTTTTTCTTTCACCACCTTAGAAACCTCAGGCACCTAAGGTACACTCAAGTAGTTACTCCCTACTCACCACATCCCCCGAACCCGAAACCTTCTGGCTCATCCGAGGCCGACCTTTATAATATACATCTCCGGACCCACTGATGCGCACATCCAGGTTTTCAGTGCTGTGGATGGAAGTATTGCCGGAACCAGAAATCTGGATTGTAGCGGCTTCCACTTGTACGCCAATGGCAGAAATATCCCCAGAGCCAGAGACGCTGGAATTCCAAGACTTGGCGTTTCCTTTCAAGTTCATGTCACCAGAACCACTGATGCGTACTTCTACATCCGTTGCTTCAAAATCGAGATTCATGTTGCCGGAGCCAGAAATACCCAGTGCCAATGCGCCTAAGTTTTTGAATGGAGTTTCACCTTTAATGTCGCCTGAGCCGCTGATTTTTACGGCGTTCAGTTTAGGCACGGTGATGTACACATTGAATTTGTCGTAGCGACCTACATTTTCGGTGAAGCGGATCCTCCAATGTTTGTCGACCACTTCTTTAGAGAGCAAACTGATCAGGTTTTCGTGTGATTCTACCTCTATTTTTTGTTCGTTGCCCTGGCGGACGTAAACGTTGCCAGAAAAGGTCAGACTGAAGCCCTCAAAGGAGGAAATGTCGAGTGTTTTGCGCACAATGGCACCTTTGCCTTGTACACCATTGCCCCAACCCCAGGAGTTTTGGGCAGATAATGATAGGCAAGTCAATAATAAAGTCAGGGTGAAAAATGAGCTTAATGATTTCATCGAAGTGTTTTTTGATTGTTGATCTCTTGAGTAGATGATCAAAAGGACGAGTGCCCCCCAGCATAGGTTGCTTTTTTTGCCAAAAATCTTTCTAAATCATTTTTTTTGGTTAAAACAATCCTAATTTTCCTTCAAAAAGAGCGGATTTTTAGCAGTTATGTTAAAGTAAAGTTACACCCCTCATCATGCTTTAAACTGGAGCTTTTCAAGCCAGTCTAATAGGCAAATAACCAAAAAATCCTGTTTACTATGAAAAAGATGATTGCTCTGCTGGCGCTGATTGCGCCGATGTTCTTGCTCGGTATGGTTAGTGCTCAAGCACAAGGCCGCTGGGAATTTTTAGGCAAACGCGCCGTGAATTATGGTCTGGATCGTGATGTGATCCCAGTAACCTGGCGCGATGGTGCATTTGATGGACTCAAAATTGAAGTCAAGGGTGGCGCGCTGAACATGCGTAAATGTGTGGTTCACTTCGAGAACGGTGGCAAACAAGAAATTGACCTGCGCCACAACTTTGACCGTGGTAGTGATTCAAGAGTAGTGGATTTGCGTGGCAACAACCGTTTGGTTGAAAAAATCGAATTTTGGTACGACACCAAAAATGCTGCACGCAACAAGGCGGTAGTGTTTGTCTACGGAAGGCATTGATTCCAAAAAAATAGACTGCTTTTAAGTCGGGTTTAAATGGCGAAGGCAAGTTCAGTTCAACTGACTTGCCTTCTTTCGTATCACCTCAAATGGTGTAAATAAGCGAGAATAATCTTAGAGCGTTTAGAATGCGTTCACCCCGTTAACGGTGGTGTATTTGAAGCTCAATTTTTTATCTGGATTCACTCGTTTGAAGGCCGATTGGCACATCAGGGTAGCTTCGTGAAAACCACACAAGATCAGTTTCAATTTGCCCGGGTAAGTATTGATGTCCCCGATCGCGTAAACGCCAGGGATGTTGGTACTGTAATCCAACGTGTTTACCTCGATGGCGTTTTTATCCACGTTCAAACCCCAGCTGCCCAATGGCCCGAGCTCTGGCGACAAGCCAAAAAGTGGGATAAAATAATCCGTGGGGCGTACCACTTCTCCCTTTTCCTTGGTATCAATCACTACATCG
>JAAFHQ010000179.1 GCA_013298445.1 Chitinophagales bacterium
AAAATTGTCTGCACCCGCTGACCTGAAGATTACCGACGTAAAAGTTGCTTATCTGAGAGGTGGAGGAAGAATGTTCATCAAAATCACCACCAATCAGGATATTGTCGGATATGGAGAAGGAGTGGATGCGGTAGGAGGTGCCTATCATCTGGCCAAACGTTTTGGGATGATGTTGAGGGACCAAAGCCCACTTAATGTTCACCGGCTATTCGATCAGATCAGGAAAGGAGGTGTTTTTGGCGGTGCTCAGGCGGGTATGTACGTCGCAGTTTTATCTGCCATCGAAAGTGCATTGTGGGACCTAGCCGGAAAAGCGCTTGGGGTTCCCGTGTACCAGTTATTGGGGGGGAAGTTTCGAGATAAGGTGCGGGTTTACATGGATACTGCGCTGTATCAGAATCAGTTACCCAAACCAGAGGATTTTGCCACTGCTGCAAAAGAGGCCGTTGCGATGGGCTTTACTGCTGTGAAATTTGACCTCGATCAAGGTAATGACCCCAACAAGTACGATCGCTACAACTGGACTGCGGGCCCAGCAGAAATCCAGAGAATGTATGACCAAATGGCTGCAGCAAGGCAAGCAGTGGGGCCCAACATTGACATTTGTGCCGACATGCACGGGCGTTATGATTTCCCAACTGGGCAACGCGCTGCTAAGGTATTGGAGCCTTTAAACCTGATGTGGTTGGAAGAACCCATTCCTGCCGAAAACGTGGATGCATACGCCGAAATCGCCAAATCGACCAGTACTCCGATTTGTGCTGGTGAAAACCATTATTTGGCTTATGGTTTCCGACCCTTGTTGGAAAAAGGCGCAGTAGATATTGTCATGCCGGATTTGCAAAAAGCGGGTGGTCTGGGTGAAGGCCAACGTATTGCGAACTTGGCAAATCTGTACTACGTTCCTTTTGCACCTCACATGGTTGCATCTTATTTGGGAGCAATGGCCTCTGCCCATGTATGCGCCTCTGTACCCAATTTTATGATTCTGGAATGGCAGATTTACTACCACAAAGAGCCGATGTGGAAAGAAATTGTCAATTTTGACGGAACAGAATTTGTAGAAAAAGGTTTCATCAAAGTACCAGATAAGCCGGGTGTTGGGGTGAGCATAAATGAGGAAGGTTTGAAAAAATACGCAGCTCAGGGCATTCCGTTTTTTGAATAAGAATACTGCTCTCGGTCGTGTAAATTGACTATATTAAAGAGGGGCGTAACCATTCGGTTACGCCCCTTTGTTTTGCTAATGCTTTGTTGTTGTGATCAAAAGAAAGCAGTCTGTTTGTTTATAGTTCAAAAGAAATTATTCTTTATCCCAAAACACCCTTGTGGTTAGGTTATCAGTGCCACCAATGGCTTTAACCGCATTCTGGTAGTTGGTCCGGTTTTGTGCCAATTCGTAGTCTGGGTAAGACAATCGCCGGATGAACCCGCCATTGAGAAGATTGTTGAATTTATTAGGACTCAGCGCTGGGAAACCACTTCTCCTGAAATTAGCCCAAGCCTGGGTACCATTTCTGATGTAGGCAATCCAAAGTTGGGTGTTGATCAGCTTGAGTGCATCCGCTGCATTATACGCTACTCCTGGGCTGGCCAAAAAAGTAGCAATATCCGCATCCGAAATGGTCGAAGACTTTGGATAAAGGGCATACCGCTTGATGTCAGCTTTGATGCCGTCCTCGTAGTATTGTTTGGCTGCGGCATCACCCCCGGCAATCCATCCTCTTTGTGCGGCTTCGGCCAACAATAAAGCAACTTCGGAATAGGTCACCCAAAAATCGGGAGCTGTTAAGGAAGCCACCACACTCACGTTCATTTGTGAATAGTTGTAACCGCCACCTTTGGCACCACGATAGGCAGGCTTGGTCAGATCGGTATTGATCACGCCTACTGGAACCCCAAACTGGCTTGCCAAATCGGTAACTGGCTTCGGATCAGCCAATGGATTTGAGGGGTTGGCATAGGTGGCTACTATAAATTGCCCACGCGGATCAGCGGTTGTTTTTAGTTGCTCCACTAAAGGCTCGGCGGCATAGTAAAAATAAGGGTTGTTGTTGACTAAATTCCCATTGGCGCCATTGGTAAATAAGGTTCCATCGTACTTGACCCAGGCATTGTCATCGTTGGATTTCATTACTCCGCCGTTAAATGCCTCGCTAACCAGTGTTTTGGCTTTGTTTGCATCCAGCTTTGAATACCGCATACCCAATCTCAACAATAAGGAATTTCCCAATTTTTTCCACTTGTCCACCTGTGCAGTGGCTGTAGTGGTTTTAGCCGCTCCATTCGCCCCAAAAAAGAGATCGGCGGAAACAAAGTCACCACTTGGATTCAACGCAGCGATTGCCTCTTTGAGTTCTTTTTCCAAATCAGCGTAGATGGCAGTATCATCGTCATAAGCAGGGTAGAAATACTCACTTCCTTTGAGAAAAGCTTGCCCGGCGTTGAAATAAGGAATATCCGCATGGGTGTCTACCAAACCCATATACACCTGGGCTTTCCAGATGCGCAACATGCTTCGTAAGTTTACCCGGTCAGTACCTTCTACAAGCGAAAGTGCTTGAACTAGGTTTTTGATGATGTTGGGATAGGAACCGTCCCATTTCCCATTGTTGAAGTTGTCGATGTCGGCGTTAAAATTCGGGCCAAGCGTCGCACCTGAGTTGAAGGGATTCACAAAGTGCTGAACGATGGTATGTTCCGTTTCCCACCCCCCCAGGTGTGAACGTTGAGCTCCAGCAAACAAAAGTGCTGGATCAAGATCGGTTACCGCGTAAGGATTGGTGTTTAACTCTATAAAATCCTTGTCACATCCTCCCAACAGGAAGAAGATGGCACATATCAGCAAAAGTCCTTTAAACTTTTTCATAGTCATTAGAATTTGGCATTAAGACTAAAATTGAAATTGCGGGTGGTTGGCAGAGAGGTATTCTCATAACCAGACCGGAAGTCTCCCGAAGATTGGATGGCTTCTGGATCAAGGTCAGGAATGTCCTTGTAAAGCAGGGCCACATTTCGGCAAGAAGCAGTCACCGAGAGCCCCTTGATGAACCCAAGGACATTTGATTTCCGCATCAAATCGGTAAGATTATAGGATATCGATACGTTTCTCAGTTTGACAAAATCAGACTTAAAGGTCACGATATCTCCCATTTGATTGTTCCGGTAATCCGCATAAAATGTGGCAGGATCAACTGCGGTGGTATTGGGCTGCTCACTCGATCTGTAAACTCCCGGGAATACAACCCCTTTTTCTCCTTCTCTACGGCCAACCAAAGACTGTTTGGAGTGCCCTTGTCTGTTCGCATTTAAGGCAGTGGAAGAGATGACGACCCCACCCAATTTGTAATCAAAATGAACGGCTAGGCTCAGGTTTTTGTAAGTAAATGTATTATTCCAACCGCCAGTGTGTTTAGGAATTGAGCTACCAAAACTTACGTAGTCAACAGATGGGATTAAACGCCCCTGGTCGGTAAGTAGAATCTGGCCTGCTGCATTTTTTAAATAGGTTCTTGCATAAACCTGGTTCATCGGTAGTCCTTCTACATAGCGAAGTTGTCCAATGAACTCATTTCCGGTAGCCCCCCAGTTGACCACGATGATGTCACTGGGTGCACCAACTGAAAGTACTTTTGTAGCCAGGAAGGCGTGATTCCAGGAACTTGTCCAGCTGAAATTGGGGGTTTGGATAGGTTTAACTTCAAGCATGAATTCCAATCCACTGTTCTTTAAGGAGCCAAGATTTTCTTTCGAGCTGTTGTATCCGGAAGTATTGGACAATTGTACATCCAATACCTGATCGGTGGTTATTTTGTCAAAAGCCGAAATATCCAGGGTTACCCGATTTCCGAACATCCTCATTTCCAGACCAATTTCTTTCTCTTCTACACTGAATGGCCGCAAAAACCGGTTGGGCGCAGAAGTTCCGGAAATACCAGCCGTCGTTTGGCCTTGAAACTGGTTTTGACTGATCCCATAAGTCAGCACACCATCATAGGGATTCACCCCGTTTGAACTGCCCACTTCTGCCCAGGAAGCCCTGAGCTTGCCGTAAGAAAGCCATTTCTGGTTTTTCAATAACTCAGAGAAAATAAAACTACCCGAAACTGATTGGTAAAGTTCGCTGTTGTCCTCTGGATTCAGGACGGAGAACCAATCCTGCCTGCCTGTAAAGTTAAGATAGAGCAAATTGTTGTAGCCGAGTTCGGCCCAACCGTACAGTGAATTAACCCTGTATTGGGAAAAACCATAACTTTGGCTACGCACACTACCATTTCCGATGGAATAGAGGTCACGGACGATAAAGTTTGTAGTTCCTTGATTAAAGCCGTTATTCTTCACCCGCCAGGTGTTGCCACCAACATTGGCATCTATTGAAAACTTACCAAACGCTTTGCCACCACCGACCAGGAAATCGGCATTTACGTCCGTTCCTTTATTCTGCGACAAATTGTAAGCTCCTTTATAAGTGCCGTCCGCATTGGTTGGCACGCTGGTGCCTATCCCTCCCGGATCGTGTGATTCAGTAAAAGTCAGGGCAAAGTCATAATTATACCTGCCCTGCACATACAACCAATCGGTCAGATCATATCTTAAAGTCGCCGTTGAAAGGAAGCGATTTCGTTCAGTTTCAAAACGTTGCCCCACTGCTAAAGCATAGTAGGGGTTTAACAAAGTGCCCTGAAAACCAGAAGTCAGGGTTTCCGTTCCATTGGCTGCCACTGCACTGTTTTTCAAAGCGGACAGCGGAATGGAGGTAGCCAATCTGGTAAAAAAATTCACAGCCCCTGGCCCTTGTGTACCAATTTGTGGCGGGTTGATCTGCGTTTCATTGGTGTAGTTAATGTTCAAATTTAGCTTGAGTTTTTTAGAAATGTTGTGGTTGATCCCCACATTGGCAATCTTCCTTTTGTACTCATTGCTCGGTGTGATCCCTTCAGCTTCCGTGTTGGAAAATGAAGCCCTGAAACTTCCATTGGCACCACCACCAGACAAGGCAATCGTATTGGTGAAGTCTGTTCCAGTTTGTAAAAAGCCAAAAAGATTGTCTGGATTAGCCGAGTAAGGTTGCAAAGTCCCATCAAAAATAGGGGTGGGTACACCATCTAAACGCTCGCCCCAGGCAAAATGACCAGTAGTGGCAGCATTTGCAGCACTAGTAGGTCGTTTTCCTCCCGTACCTTGGCCGTATTCTGTCTGGAAGTCAAAGAAATTGAGTGGTTGCTGGGTCGAGTAATTCGAGCTGTATTCCACTCCAATGCCCTGATTCTTTCGGCCAGATTTGGTGGTGATGATGATGGCTCCGTTGGCGGCTCTGGCCCCATAAATGGCAGCAGCAGTTGCGCCCTTCAATACGGTCATACTTTCTATATCATCCGGGTTAATGTTTGACAAGTTATCACCGAGGTCACGTGGGGTTCCCAAACCATTCACCCCTCGGGCACCCTGATCAATCGGAAGGCCATTGATAACAATCAAGGGGGCGTTATTTGCTCCTGCAAATGCCGCCTGTCCGCGTAAACGGATCTGCATGCTGGACCCTGCACCAGCAGCTGGAGGGGTGATATTCAGGCCCGCTACCCGCCCTTCAAGCGACTCCATCACGTTGGTCGTCCTGTTTTGGGTGAGCTGATCTGTATTCACCGCTGTTACAGAATAGCCCAATTTTTTGGATTCCCTTTGAACCCCTAATGCGGTTACAACTACTTCAGTCAAACTCTGAGCATCTTCTTTCAAAGTGACATCCAACTTTTTTTCATTGCCCAATTTAACTTCATAGGTGGCGAATCCGATGTAACTAAAAACCAAAGTATTGCCTGGAGCGGCAGCAATTTGGAATGTTCCATCCGGTTCTGAAATAGTACCTGTATTTGTTTCTTTGACGGAAATGTTCACTCCGATCAAAGGAGTTCCATCATTGGCCGTAACTTTACCGGTCACCTGTTGTGCAATTACTGTTAGGTGACAGCATAAAAAAGCCAGGACTAGAACAACGAGTTTGTTTAGTCGCATCATAGGGTTAATGGATTTAAATGAAAAAATATATCAAAAGTGGACAAATGGCACTGCCATTGAACATGGTTTAAGCCATTGTCATTCAGTGAATTTTGACCGTGAAATCGATTGAATTTTTTTGCCGCGAAATTCTTGAAATCGATTGAATTTCAAGGCAAAAAATTAAACCAATGCAGGTATACCCGTCATTGCCTTTATATCCATTTTAAAGGCAAATGATGATGTTTTGGCAATAGTTTAGCTTGAACTTTAAGCGTACCGAATGGCCTTAAAGCTTTTAAAAGTTTGATAATAGTGTCTTGTCCAAATGTTTGGCCTCATTAATTGTCAAACTTACAATTGATTTTTCTAACTTCCTATTTTGAAGCAATATTTTTTTAGAAGAGATTTTTAAGGTTTTTTATTCTTTGGATAGCTCAGATTTACGCTTTATCTTTCGTAATGTGAATGGTAAGCTGTTTTACAGCTACAAAGCCTAAATCTGTCTACATGTCTACTCAACTTAGCTACCTCAGCGGCACCAGTACCAAACCATTGCTTGGCATCACCATTGGCGATATGCTCGACGATATTGCGGCCCGTTTTCCGCACAACGATGCCCTGATCGTACCTCATCAGGACATTCGCTTCAATTACCAGCAGTTTAAAGCAATAGTAGACGACTGTGCCAAGGCCTTTCTAGCCCTTGGTGTGCAAAAGGGCGACCGGGTTGGGATGTGGTCGCCAAATCGCTACGAGTGGACGGTCACCCAATTTGCTACGGCCAAAATTGGAGCCATATTGGTCAACATCAATCCCAGTTACCGCTTACATGAATTGGAATACGCATTGAATCAATCCGAATGCAACACAGTAGTAATTGCCGATCAGTTCAAGAGCTCCAACTTTACGGAGATGCTTTTTGCACTGGCACCAGAGCTGCAACATTGCCCAAAAGGAGAACTAAAGGCGGAAAAAGCTCCCCACCTGCACACCATCATTCGTATGGCCGACGACGAAAGGCCAGGCATGTGGCGTTGGGATGATTTTTTGCAGGAAGCGAAAAAAAGTTCAAATGAAGCCCTAGACCAACGCCAAAGCAGTCTGGCTTTTGATGAAGCCATCAATATTCAATACACCTCTGGCACCACTGGCTTCCCCAAAGGAGCCACACTCAGCCACCACAATATTTTGAACAATGGTTACTTCGTAGCGGAATTGATGAATTTCACAGAAAAGGATCGACTGATCATTCCAGTGCCGCTTTACCACTGTTTTGGTATGGTGATGGGCAATTTGGGCTGCGTTACGCACGGTGCTGCCATGATTTATCCTAGCGAAGGATTTGATCCCGCCAGTACTTTGGCAGCGGTGGAAAAAGAAAAGGCCACTGGGATTTTTGGTGTCCCCACCATGTTTATTGCTGAGTTGGATTTGCCCGATTTTGCCCAATACGACCTGACCAGTTTGCGGACGGGCATCATGGCGGGTTCGCCTTGCCCCATCGAGGTGATGAAAAAGGTACAAAGCCTGATGCACGTGGCTGAAATGGAAATTGCCTACGGCATGACCGAAACCAGCCCGGTGAGTACCCAAACCCGGGTAGGCACGCCGCTGGAAAAGCAAGTCAGCACAGTGGGACAAATCCATCCACACCTGGAAGTCAAAATCATCGATCCTGAAACCGGACGCACGGTTCCACGCGGGGCTCCTGGCGAGCTCTGCACCCGTGGCTATAGCGTGATGCTGGGCTACTGGAACAATGAAACCTCCACCCGCAACGCTATCGACAAAGCCCGCTGGATGCATACTGGCGACCTGGCGACCATGGATGAAGAAGGTTACGTCAAAATTGTAGGCCGCATCAAGGACATGATTATTCGTGGTGGTGAAAACATCTATCCACGAGAGATAGAAGAATTTTTGTACACCCATCCCAAAATCAGCGACGTGCAGGTGATCGGCGTGCCGGATGCCAAATACGTGGAGGCAGTGATGGCCTGGATTCGGGTAAAAGAGGGTGAAACGTTGACTAGCGAAGAGGTAAAGGCCTATTGCCAGGGGCAGATTGCGCACTACAAAATTCCGCAGTACGTGCGTTTTACCGACGGTTTTCCGATGACGGTTACCGGAAAAATCCGCAAGGTGGAAATGCGGGAGCAAAGCATTGCAGAGCTGGGTCTGGAGGGTGCGGCGGGGATAAAAACAGCCTAAAATTTATAACCTGTCCCGGACCAGCATCTGCAAATAAGCATCCTTATAGGCGTACCAGTCATCTTCTATTTCTTCGCTCTGAATGGCATTCCGAAAGTTGCGGAAAGGCTTCCGTGAGGCTAACGCATCCAATAATCTGGCTTTTAACTGCGCATTTTTTAAAGTCTCTACAAACAACTCCATCATTTCAAAAGACTCATCAGAATTAGGTGGATCAAAACGGATGTAGCTGCCCGGATCGGTATTGATTACCTCCATGACCTCTTGCTCAATGTAGTCAAACTCTTCATCCGTAGGCCCATCTGCAATGGGATAAGCTAAAATTTCGTGGGTCTCTTTGTGTAAAAACACCACTTCCTGTATATCCAGTAACTCGGCAATTTCTTTGATGATCTTTTCCATGGAAGCCACTATTTGATTGTAGACCACAAAATACATTTTCTCCACAAAATTACCAGATCAGTCTACACGAATCACACAACATGCTTACCGGACTACATCAACATGTGGATGAACCTCCTTCCTTTTGCCTGCACCTTTGTACCATCACCAATCACAAACAACCAACACCAACATGAAAAAGCAATTGTCATCCCTCTCCATCCTCTTGAGCCTGGGCCTAATCCTATCCAATTGTGACGCATCAGCTCAACCCAGCAAATTGGTCAAACCTAAAGTTGACGCCAGCATTGATGTCGACCAACAAACCGATGTGTTAAAATTAAAGGTGTATGCCACCGGAGTTCAGATGTACAATTTTGTGCTCGATGAAAAGACCCAAAAGTATGTACTGGATGCGAGCAAGTCGACCCCCAAAGCCATGCTTTTTGACGAAACGGGCAAACAAATCGGCACCCACGGCAAAGGGCCATATTGGGAATCTAGCCTGGATTACAGCAAAGTGGAAGGCAACCCTGATTTGATTAAAAAGTTTCCGAGCCCCAATTCCATCGCCTGGTTATTGCTCGAAACCAAAAAACAAGACAAACCGGGCAATGGGATTTTCAGCAACATCACCAAAATTCAACGGGTGGAAACCAGCGGCGGTGTAGCACCCAAAGATGCCAATGTCCTCTATTTTTCTGATAAAGTAGTGAGCGTGCCCTACACTGCGGTATACTACT
>JAAFHQ010000018.1 GCA_013298445.1 Chitinophagales bacterium
TGTACCTGGAGTAGACCGCAATGCCTTCAATTTGAATGCTGTGGCTGAGGGTCGCATCCCAACGCTGTGGTACCAAACCGGAGCAACTTTGCGCAGTGCTGAAAACCCGGTATTGTTCAGACTTACCTTCAATACCCGCAGAGCAGGTGAAGTAGCTGAAGCAATCTGGCTCAATCAACAAGGGTTGGCAGGCATGGCTGTAAATCAGGCTGGTCAGTTAAAACAACTGAAGGCTCGTTTCACCGATGCTGCACTCAAAGTGGATTTGGGCAAACGCAATGCCATCAAAGCATTGGGCGTACAACCCAACCCATTCAGTGATCAGGCTTTGATTCGCTTTAAACTGCCTACGGATTCCCGCACCACTTTGTCGATTATCGATGCTGCTGGTCGTGAAGTTTACCGCGAAGCCCGCAATTTGTCAGCAGGTGTTCAGGAATGGACAATTAATGGCAACACCCTGGGCCAAAATGGCGTTTACCATTATCGAATCCTGACCGCTTATGGCGTATTGACGGATAAGGTAATTTTGACGAAATAATCATAGTGCATTTCGGGGTTCGATCAGAATCTCGGAGCTTTAGAAAGCTAAAGCGACACTTTATTATCACAGAGAAAGCACAAAGGGGCACAGAGGACACAGAGTTAGACGTTGACGGAATCTTTCATTTACAGTTTACCCTCGTCAACAGCTAGCTTTGTGTTCTTTGTGTCCTCTTTGTTTTTTTCTTTGTGATAATAAAATGTCGCTTTGGTTAAGTATTGCTTTGAGATTCTGGTTGATCCTTGAAATCCTCAAGGAAGTATGGGAAAATTATACATTTTGGCACTGCTGGTACTGGCGACATTCCTAAACCACAGTACGGGCTACGCTCAAGGAGCGATTGATTCTACAACCTTCGTCCTGACTTCCCGCAAAGTCTGTGTGGGAGATACCATCGACATACCCGTTCGCGCCGTTCATTTCAGACGCGTAGCGGGTTTTCAATTTGCGATAAGTTGGGCGCGAGGGCAATTCCGTTTTTTGGGCGTCAGCAACAGTATTTTTCCCCAAAGCGAGTTCGATTTTTCAGCTCCGGCATCTGGTATCCGAGTGAACTTCGCCTGGTTTAAAGCGGATGGAACTTCTTCTACTCTGCCGGATTCAACCCGGATTTTTATAGTTCGTCTGGTAGCCTTACAACCAGGGAACCCTGCTACTTTGGGTTTTGTGACCAATCCGCGGGATCAAACTGCTCCAATCGTTGCGCAGTACAATCTGGCTGGAAACAATATCCGGGAGTTTCCTCCAGTACTGATTGGCAATACCATCGAGATCATTGCCATCCCCAGCGTCCAGGCTACACCCGATACAATTACCTGTAGGGATCCCTTTGTTTTTCTGGACGCACGTTCTTCCGACTCATTGGCTACTTTTGCCTGGAGTGGGCCCAATGGTTATAGTTCAACCCTGGCCAGAGACACTGCTTTTATCCCTGGGCGCTATCAGGTGATTGCCACTTCTGATTCTTTATGTGCCTCGGTACCACTGGATATTGTGATCGGTTTTGATCAAACCCAACCTCCTGCGCCTACCTTGCAAGGGGATAGCATCAATTGTTTGCGCCGCCAGGTTCAGCTCCAATTCTCCCCGGTCAACAACACCCTGGAATACTATTGGATTACCCCCCAGAACGACACCCTACCTCATCCATTGGCACCCACCAGTGTTGGGGGGACCTATCGCTTGTTGGTCGTACAACCCAGCAATGGTTGTCAAAATAGAGCAGATTTCACGGTTGGAGTGGATACCCTGGCCCCCAGCATTCGACTGAGCGGACAAGGGCAATTGGACTGCCGGTCCCAATCGGTATTGTTGAATGCGAGCAGCAATAGCAAAAACTTGAATTACACCTGGCGCAATGGCGCGGGTGGAACCGTCAGCCAAGATTCATTCCTGCGCATCAACGCAGCTGGTTTGTACCAACTCATTGTACGCAATACCCGCAATGCCTGCCAGGCCAGCAAAGACACGAGTATCACTGCCGATACCCTGCGGCCTTCGGCAACACTGGATGCCACGGGCAAAATTACCTGTATCAACCGCAGCACCCCTTTGCGGGCTACGGTTAATTCCAGTCGGGTGGAGACCTTCTGGATTTCCCCTTCTTTACTCGATACCCTTTCACGTAATGCCAGTACTACCGCATTTAGTGGTGGGCGTTATACCTTTTTGGTCGTAGATACGGTCAACGGTTGTAATTTAAGATTGACTACAACGGTCGAATCGGATACCATTCGGCCTTTCAGTTTGATTCAGGTGAAAACGCCTTTTTCATGCGCGAATCCTACGGCAACCTTAGCTGTAGATGTGTTGCCAAATGTAAATTATACCTGGGCTGGACAAGGAATAAGCGGCACCAATACGACTGCAACAGTACAGGTTAACAGTTCCGGGCGCTATAGGGTAGTACTCAGCAACGCCAACAATGGTTGCAGTTTCCGGGATTCTTTACAGTTGGGGGGCAACACCGATGGGCCCAAATTTGATCGCATCAATTTGAAACAACCACCTTGTGCCACCGATGGCCGCGGTAGTATTGGCATCGAATTGGTGAGTGGGGGAGTAGCGCCCTACACTTTTTCGTTAAAGGATAGCACCTTTGCCAGCCAACGGAATTTTAACAACCTTGCGCCGGGCACTTACCGCATCAGGGTTCAGGATGCAGCTGGTTGTGAAGGGGATACAAGTTTGACCATCGTAGCGTCTATACCCATCGAGGTAAATATCACTGCACCAAACAACGAAATCGCTCAAGGCGACTCCTTACAATTGACAGCAGTCCTGGGGGACTCTACTGGCTTGGCTTCGCTTCAGTGGGTAGGTACTGACCTTGCTCCTTGTAATGGCTGCAACAGCATTCAGGTGAACCCACCCCGCAGTACGGTTTATCAAGTTCAGGTGCTCAGCACCAATGGTTGTCGGTCCCAGGCGGTATTTAATGTTTTTGTGGTCAAAAAAGACCAGGTTTATGCTCCAACCGCTTTTTCTCCCAATGGCGACAGCAAAAATGACCGCTTTTATTTATTGGGTAAAAAGAACCTGAGAATTGTCCAATTCCGCATTTTTGACCGCTGGGGCAACCTCGTGTACGAAACCAGCAACGGCACCCTCAACGATGAAGCGATTGGTTGGGATGGCACTTACGGTGGGAAAGTAGTGCCTCCGGGTACTTTTGTGTGGATAGCGGAGCTGGAAACTGCGGATCAGGTTTTTCAATCCTACAAAGGGGAGGCAATACTTCTTAAGTAGAGCTAGATCATTCAGAGAAAGGGCTGTGCCCATTCTTAAGGTATATCGCCCTTTCAGGGCTTGGTTGCTAAAGGGAAGAGTGAAATAACAATTGTGTATAAATTGCTAGACGCTGTATGAACTTTTTGCCAAAACTGGCATTTGCTAATTTATGGCTAAAAAGAAACAGAATAAAACGGTACAACTGATCATTGCTTGCTCATTGGGGGCTGTGGTGGGCTATTTGCTTAGCTATGCTTTTATAAAATTGGTGCCCCTCAGTGTTTTTCAAACCTTAACGGAAAACGGAGGCATTTGGTGGGAAAACCCACTGAAACTAGTCCTGGTTTTTGTAGCCATTTGGGCAGCGCTCGCTGCACATGAGTTAGGCCATTTGTTGACGGGCCTATTTCAGGGCTTTAAATTCCATTTGTACGTAGCTGGTTTTTTGGGCGTTCGTCGGAATCCACTGCATGATCAAGTTGAATGGTATTTCAATCGTGACCCCAACCTTTTTGGCGGGGTAGCCGCTACTTTGCCCACCCAGAAATCTCCGGATTTGGTCAAAAAACTGGCAGCGGTTGTGGCTGCCGGCCCCCTGACAAGTATCGGTGGGGCAGTATTGGTGGGGTTACCTGCGTTTTGGGTGACCATGAATTTGACACCTACAGGGTCCAATGCTGGCCTAAGAACTTTACTCGTTTTTTCGCTCATTTTTGCCCTCACTTCCTTTTTTCTGTTTTTGGCTACTACTATCCCTGGCCGGACTGGGGCTTTTTTCACAGATCGGGCGCGCTTCTTTCGTTTGATTGGAGGGGGTAAAACTGCCGCCATCGAGCAAGCGGTATTGGAGGTCTTGGCGCACAGTTATTCCAACCAACCCTATGCCAGTGTTGATCCCACCCAGATCGAGTTGATCCAATCGGATGATTCGGATTTGATGAAAGCTTTTGCCCATTCATTGAACTATTATTACCACCTGGATCGAGGGGAAAAAGATCTGGCTTTGGCCGCAGCCCAGGAAATGGAACCTTTATTGGAGGATCAACCCTTAACTTTTCGGGTGGAATTGCAAAAGGACCTGGTTTTTGCCTATGCTTTTTTGGCAAATGACCCGCTTCAGGCACGGAGTGTTTGGGAGAAAATGGGGAAATTGGGGCAAACAGGTAAAGATGCCCATACGCTGCTGGCGAAAGCGGCTTTGTTGTATGCCGAAGGGAATCTGGATGAGACCAAAACGGCCATTGAGGCGGGAATGGCGGTCTTGCCAGAGCATTCGGTTAAGTACAGTGATCGGTTTTATCGGGGCTGGTTTGAGGAGTTGGAGGAGCGGCTTTAGCTAGTTCAATACCGCCAACTTTTTCCCTCATGCCAATGAATAAAAGTATTTAATAAACCACAATCTCGTCAGTAAACATAAAACCTCCGCGTACATTCGGGGCAACGATACGAATGTACCGGGCTTTGGTTTTTTCCAGGCCGCAGGCAAAAGTTTTAAACAACAACTCCGGATTTTCTGGTGAAACGTCGTGTTCCAGCTTTTTCAAGGGCACAAAGTTGCTCCCGTCTTCAGAACCCAATATTTCCACATAAGCTGGAAGAAAAACGCCCGGCCCTTTTTGTTGCATAAAGGTAATGGCCACTTCCTGAATGGGCTGTACCGAACCCATGTCTACCGTCACATCAAAATTCTTGAGGTACCCAAGCCACTGTTTATCGCTGTAAGTGAAAGACCCTCGTACACCATTGGTGAGGGTGTTTTCTTGTTGGGCAGGATAGGAATCACTCCACAGGGTATTGAAAATCGTTTTTTTGCCAATAGCCCGGTGATGATTGGCCTGATAGCTGGTGATCTTGCCCAATGGCACTCCATTTTTAAAAACGGAGGCTTGAATGTTGGCTTTTCCCTGGACTACAAACGGTTTTACGTACCGCTCCGAACTACTTGAAGGAGTGCTGCCGTCGGTGGTATAGCGAATTTCGGGCTGGTAAATCTCGCTGATCAAGGTGATGGCACTGCCGCTATTGTCTGGAGCTGGGGCTTCTTTTACTTCCAGAAAAGCCGAAGGTCGGTAATAATTGACATTCATCCGTTGAAGGAGCAAATAATGCGCTTGCAGGCGTTGCTGAAAGTCGGGATAATTTTTTGCTTCCTTTTGTGTCCAGGCATTTTCCGCGATCGCAATGGCCCGGGGAAAGGCCATGTACTCCACATGATCGGTACTGGGCATAAACTCTGTCCACAAATTGCCCTGTGTGCCCAGGATGTGTTTCTTCTCGTTCTCCTTGAGTACTGCCGGAATGGGCTCGTAGGCGTACACCCGTTGAATTGGCAAAAATCCACCTATGGCCAAGGGTTGGGTGCTTGGATTGCTTTGGTAGGCGTCCAGGTAAGTTTCCCCTGGAGTCATGACCACATCATGCCCTTGTTGTGCGGCGGTAATGGCGCCAGCTTCGCCCCGCCAGCTCATCACGGTTGCATCAGGAGGAAGGCCTCCATTGATGATTTCATCCCAACCAATCAATTTCCGGCCTTTGGATTTGAGAAAAGCTTCCAATTGTTTGATCAGGTAGGATTGTAGTTCGTGTTCATCCGCCAGGTTTTTTTCTTTTTTCAGGGCCTGACATTTTGGACAATTTTTCCAGGAGGAAGTCCCGGCTTCATCGCCACCAATGTGGATGTACTCAGAGGGGAAAATGGCCAACACCTCGCTTAAAATATCGGTTAAAAAAGGCAAAGTATTGGGGTTGCCAATGCAAAATTCATGGTGCTGGTAAGGCTTGCCCGTGCAACTGAACTCGGGGTATACGGCCAAAACTTCATAGGAATGCCCCGGTATTTCAATTTCAGGGATGACTGTGATGCCTCGTTGCGCGGCATAACGCACGATCTCTTTGGCATCGACTTTGCTGTAATACCCGCCATATGCTTCGGCAGCCCCTTCTTGCGAGAATCGACTGCCATTTTTACTCCACTCCGTCCAGCTGCCATGCGTGCGGAAGGCAGCTTGTGCACTCAGCAGGGGATATTTATCGATTTGTAAACGCCAACCGGGCGAATCGGTGAGGTGCCAATGAAAGGTGTTGAATTTGTACAAAGCCATCAAATCGATGTACTTTTTGATGAAACTCACGGGAAAAAAATTGCGGGACACATCCAGGTGCATGCCCCGGTAGCTAAATCGAGGGTAATCTTTGATGCTGGCACAGGGAATTTGATTGGAATTGGCTTGTAGCGCCCTCAGTTGGAGCAAGGTAAAAAGACCGTGGATGCTTCCCGCTTCATCGGAGGCGCTAATGGTAATGCCTTGTGGTGTAATGTTCAGCGCATAACCTGCAGCGGGCAGCTCAGGGGATTTGAGCAATAAAATGCTGGCTTTTCCCTTGCTTTTGGATACACTCAACTTCAACTCCTGGGCGAGTAACTGCGCGCTTGACAGCCATTCTTTTTCCGCAAAAACGTGGACAGAAGTGTGGATTTCAAATACTCCTGTTTGCTCCTGACAAGATACTGGTTTGGGGATAAGTTGAGCGGCCCCCGTTTGCGCTTTTAAAGAGCAAACAAGTGCTAAATTTACGAGGATAAGAAAGCTTAGGTGATGCTGCATATCAAAGGTTTCAAGTCAAGTTAAAGCGGGCACTAAGCTATCCAATAAATCCAATTGTTCGACCACTTTTGTGAATCGAAAAGAAACCAGCAATTGCTTTTTCCCCCATTCCCGCTTATATTCACCCGCGATTAGGGTTGCCCTATCCAATTCATTACCTTACAATCTCTTTCATTTATGAAATTTACTTACCTACTCGTTTGCATCGCCTGTTTGCCACTATTGGCTACCGCACAAAAAAAAGTATCGCTCTTCAACGGCAAAGACCTCAGTGGCTGGAACATCCACGGCACTGAAAAATGGTACGTTGAAAAAGGTGAACTGATCTGTGAAAGTGGCCCCGACAAAGCATATGGCTACCTATCCACCGCGGGCAAATACAAAAACTTCGTCCTCACCTTGCAATTCAAGCAAGAGGCCAACGGCAACAGCGGGGTCTTTTTCCGTTCCAGCATCGAAGGTGTGAAGATCAGCGGCTGGCAGGTTGAAGTGGCGCCATTGAATAGCCATAGTGGCGGCGTTTACGAATCCTATGGCCGGGGCTGGCTCATTCAACCCACCGCCGAAGCCGAAAAAGCCCTCAAGACCGGCGAATGGAACCAAATGAAAATCCAGGTCATCGGGGATGAAGTGACCACCTGGCTGAATGGCCAGCAGATGATTTACCTTAAGGATGAAAAAATTGGCAAGGGTGAAGGGTTTATCGCCCTGCAAATTCACGATGGCGGTGGTATCAAAGTACGCTGGAAAAAATTCCGGTTGACTCAGTTATAAGTGACGAATGATTCGAATGACGAATGACGAATAGAGCGGAAGCGTCTGAAATTTGAGGCGAACTCCAAGTTTGGATTCTACTTATTGGGACTTACCAACAAATCTTAAAGGCAATGCCAGGATTCGTCATTCGTCATTCGAAAAATTCGTTATTCACTACTGTTTCTCCCAAATCTCATGCACCGGATTCCCCGTCGAACTCTTGCCCGTATGCGTCCACTTGTTGCCTTCCACCAGAGCGTCAAAGCCGAGGGATGCACCTACCCGCGTGCTGTCGCGTGAGAAGAACTCGATGTTTTCGGTGTATTTGCCATCTTTGAGGGTGTAAGTACCGCCTCCGGTGCCAGAGAAGTCGCCCGTTTGGGTATTGATGGCCGCCCATTGGAAGCGGGTTTTGCTGAAAATTTTGATGGTCTTGCGGGCGGCAAGGGGCATAGCACTCAGTTGCCCGTTGTTCATGCGGCCAGTGATGCGCCAGAGGCCGGCGAGCGCAGCGGGTCCATCTTCGGGGATGGCTTTCCAGCTTTGTTCGGTTTTGGTGGTGGGGTCTTTGAGCGTCAGCTCCTTTTTCAATTTGGCCAGAAACACCTTGTCTTTGCCTACCGAAGCCTTGTCATAGGTTGAAAATTCCAGGTGTACTTTTAGACTGTCCTTAACCCAGGTGTAAGTGCCGCCCCAACTTCCCTTGAATTTTTTGTTGGGCACTGAAAAATCGGTACAAGCCAGATATGTGGGGGTACAGATCACCACCCCTTGCCCGGTATCCCAGGCACCTTCCAGGTTTTGATTGTTGATGACTTTGGGACTAAACCAGGAAAACGCGCCCAGCCCCAGGACAATGCAGAGAGAAAACATCAATTTCATTGGAGTATATTTTGGGTGAAACCATTTGGCTCCACAATTCGTAATGTAAAATAATGGCTTAGCGTAACATTTTTTAAGCAAAACTGAACTTACGCTGTTTCTACACAAAATAACCATTATGAAAGGGATGAAATGGATGTTGGTGCTCTTGGCCTTGTTTTTCACTTGTATGCCTCAATTGGGGCGACAGGATCTGTCGGCCAAAGCCAGTACTGTCAAAAAAGAAGGAAAAATTGGGTTGGGGCCTTATTGGTTCGAAGGTAAGGCTGAAATCAACCACTATACCCTATCACAAAACCGCTACCGCGATCTCCATCCGGGTGAGGCCGTTTTGGTATTTGTAACCGAACCCTTTTTGACCGATAAACAGGTTAAAAACGATCAAGGGCAAAAAAAGAACTCCACCACGGTACTGAAACTCAACAACATTCAACGCTTTACTACCGGGATTTACGACTACTCGGTGATGACTTCAGTGTTCACGCCAGAGGAGTTGAAACGTTTTCCCCATTCCCTCAAAGTGACCAGTAGTAGCCAGGACTGGTGCGGCCAGACCTTCATGCAAATCAATCAAGACAAAGAAAACTACAAGGTTGAATTGCGCTCTTACTTTGAAAACGAAGGGGATCAAAACCTGAGCTTACCACAAGCCTTGCTGGAAGACGAAGTATGGACCCGCCTGCGGATGGGGCCGGATGCCTCGAATTTGGGCTTTAGCCCTGGCTTGAAAATTAGGACTTGGGCTAAAGCCCGATCAAAGGGGAACCCCGACCACGCGCTAAAGCACGTGGCAATTGATGCCCTCCGATTCTAGAAAACAAAAATGCCTGGAAGTGAGAGAAATCTAAGCACAAATATAAAGGCCGCGTCCTTCAATGAAGAGCGCGGCCTTTTGTGTCTTTGAATAGTGTGTGTTAGGTTCTTTCCAATAATTTCGAACCAAAAATGAGGACTAAAATCAGGCAAAAAGCTGCGATGATCATGGGAAACGGTTTTGGGTAAAAAATAAACGGTTTAAGCTGGAAATACAGTGTAAGGTAAACGTCAGTGTTCGCGGTAATCAAGTCAAAATGCAATGGTAGGGTGCCAATGAGTACACCTGAATGGACACGCTATTGAAATGAGCGTATAAGGGGAGAAACGAGATGGAAAAAAAAATTAGTATATGAGGGAGGAAAAAAATTGGAGGAGGCTGAAAGAAGTTGAGGGAAGTCGAGGAGTTTAGAAGTTGAGGCTACCGCAGAAACTTAGACGAATCTTGTCAAAATCGCTGCGGTAGCCTAAACCTTCCTCAACCCTCTCAACCTCCCTCAACCTTTTTTATTTAGCGGCGAGGTAGCGACGATTCACTTCCTCCCAATTGATTACGTTAAAGAAAGACTCGATGTAATCAGGGCGACGGTTCTGATAGTTCAGGTAATAAGCGTGTTCCCAAACGTCCAAACCGAGAATTGGTGTACCTTTTTTCTCAGCCACATCCATCAGGGGGTTATCCTGATTGGGGCTAGAGCTAACGAACAACTTGCCATCGGCACCCACGCTCAACCAGGCCCAGCCTGAGCCAAAGCGGGTAGCGCCAGCGGCAGCGAAGTCTTTTTTGAAGGTGTCAAAACCACCCAAATCCGCAGTAATGGCCGCATGAATAGCAGTGCCTTCTGCAGGAGTAGGGCTGCCATTGGGTGACATGATGGTCCAGAACAGGTTGTGGTTGAAAAAACCGCCTCCATTGTTGCGTACAGCAGGAGAGAACTGGGAGATATTGGCCAGGATGGATTCAATTGATTTGCCTTCGTGTTCAGTACCTGCCAGTGCGGCGTTCAGGTTATTGGTATAGGCAGCATGGTGCTTACCGTGGTGGATTTCCATGGTGCGTGCATCAATATTGGGTTCGAGTGCGTCAAATGCGTAGGGCAACGCGGGAAGTTCAAAAGCCATGTTTGCTTGATTTTTTGATGGGTTAAAAATTGCGACCGAAAGGTACTTTAAAAACGCTTTAAGAGGTAAAGAGTTTTGAAGGAAAGCACCAGACTTTAGGTTTTTTTAAACTACTTCTCAAAATGATTCCCTCTCTGCTACTCTCGTAGATCCTCAATATGGTACCCGGGGTAGCTGGCTTTGTTGAACCCAAAATTACTGTCTTCCAAAGGTTTGTTAGGGATGACGTTGTTCATCACCAGGGTATAGCGGGAGCCATCCTTGCCAAAAGCCTTCAATTCGATGAATTCCTGGGTCTTTTTATCCAAGCTCAGGCGGAGCTTAGAGTATTCGGAATATTTGTCGGTGGGTTTGAATTCAATTTCCTGGATCACCCGTTTGCCCTGGGCATATTCGTTGGTGATGGAATAGATAAAATCCTTACGCAAATAAATGCGAAACAAGGCTTGGGGCGACAAAATGCTCTCATCGTCATTGGGGTCGGGCATATTGTTGATTTGCACCTCTTTGTTTTTGGGCAGGATGATCCAAACCGCTTTTCCATCTGAAATCACGGTTTGTTGGTTGAAACTCACCCGGTATTTGCTGCCTTTTTGCAGCAATTTTCCTTTTTGGATTTCTTTTGGCTGTTCGGGCATTTCCAGGATTAATGAAAAATCAGCTTCAAGGGTTTTGTAGCCTTCGTATTTGGCCCGCATTTTATCCAGCACCACTTTGGTTGCGGGGTCTGAGGTTTCTTTGGGGGGCGTGACCACCTTGGTTTTGGTTTGGGCACTCAACAAGCATACGTTTATGGCCAGAAGGCTGAACAAGAGTATTTTTTTCATTTTTTTTGATTGATACGTGAATCCGCGGATGGTAGAGGCGCACGGCTGTACGTCTATCTACGGCCAAATAACGCCATTTAGACGCGCAAAATTGACCATAGGAACGATTTTGTCCAGTTAAAGTTTTAATAAAGTGAGTACAAATCCTTCAGCGCAGGCTTGTCTCAATAAAGAATCTTCTATTCGAACTACAGTCGTCTTTTCCTGTTTTTAGTTTTTGCATTTTATAACAGTCGGGTTTTTTAGGTGGCCAGGGGTACGCTCCTGGCTTTTTTTTTGCCTTGGTTTTTCAGAATAAATAGCAATGAATTTTTTTATTTGCCTGCAAATGCATGAAAATATGCACATTAAAGCAACTTTTTGGATGTTCTTCCTGAAACTTTACATTGAGTTAACATAGCTTTCGAAAATTAGCTTTACCTTCGTTTTGGATTTAAACTTACTCCATGAGTAGTCTCCATATACAACACTCAAGTTTGCTAAAAAATCAGATCCAGGAGGCCTTGAAAAAACGGCTATCTGAACGGGATTTTTTCTTTATGCCCCAGCTCAATCAATTCCGTCGGGTTACCCCAACTGGCTTCCAATGCGTGATATTGAATTGGATTCCAGGGGATAATGTACAAATACTGGAAGTCTATCTGGGAGTTAGGCACGATGCAGTGGAGGATTTGGCTCAGCCCTTTACGCAGGGCTTGCCTGAGTTGCAATCCAATAATTTTACCTTGTTTACGCCACTGGGCAAATTGTTTGAACAACCCTTTGAGCGTTTTTCCATTTGTTGTGAAGACGATATTCAGCCTGCGGTAAATGCCATTCAAAAAGGGATTTTATCGCGGGGAATCAGTTTCCTGGAGCGCTACACCCGCCTCGAAAACGTAGACAACCTGTACAATACCGATCCGGAAACGCCCACCATTTACCTGCACAATCACTTACACCGCTGCATGCGCGCCATTGCCATTGCTCGCCTGAGCCTGCGTCCTGACTTTGAACGATTGGCGAATGCTTATTGTCAACAACTAAAAAAATCAGGGGTAACCGATCTGGTGCTCGACCGTTACGATCGACTTTGGCGCTTTTTGCGCACCTATTCCATGAATTAATGTCGTCAACGAATCTTTTCTGCTTCTTTTTTCAAAATTTTTCCAAATTTGTGGGTTCAATTTTTTTCGTTTGATAGACAATCAGGCGAATAACGTTTTTTCCCATGCAACTGAAAAAAATTCAAGAAGCTCTAGATCAATTCAAAACACACCTGGGCTCGGATGCCAAAGAGGAGCATCTCTACATTTACGAGTCGCAAAAAATCTTTCAAGAAAACTGGAATTTGGAATCCAGCGACCCGGCATCGATGTACAATCGCAGCCTCAACAATACCCAAACCCGTCGATTGTGGAACCGCGAGAACTACGAACCCAAACGGATGATGTTGGAGTTCTGTCGCATGCAGCCCGATTTTGTCAAACAGATGTTTCAGGATCTTTTTGATGAAAATAAGAAGGTTGATGGCAGGGTGGGGCGCTTTGTTTTTTATTGCGATGAATTGCTGACCGAATTTTTGGAAAAACACCCGCGTAGCCGGGAAGGCAAACATTTTCACCAGGACGGCTATCAAATCGTGTCACTTTACCTGGCTTTTCGTTATCCAGACCAATACAGCTTGTATCATTTTGACCGCTTCAAACGCCTGCTCACTGCCTTGGGAACTCCGGATATGCCAGCTACCCACGATTTTGAAAGATTTTGCAAGGTGGTGAAAACACTTTGGGGTTTTATGCAAAAAGACGAAGAATTGATAGCCGCTCATCGTGAGCGACTAGAGGAAGGAAAACATTACCAAGGCGAAAGTTTATTGCCCGTTTACGAATTGATGCAGATCATTTAAGTTGATTTGGCTGCTTATTTTTTGTCGCCCTCTATAAAACCACGCACTGTGCCCTTAAAAATTCTGATTATCCGTTTTTCATCGATTGGGGATATCGTATTGACTACACCGGTGGTGCGTTGCGTGAAGCAGCAATTGCAGGCAGAAGTGCATTTTTTGACCAAAAAACCATTCAGAAGCATCCTGGATGCCAACCCATATGTGGATAAGGTTTATGCGATTAAGTCAAAAATTGGTGAAATCAGCGAGGAATTAAAACGCGAGCAATACGATTGGGTCATCGATTTGCACCACAACCTGCGCAGCTTACAGGTCAAGCGCTTGTTGCGCGTTGCCAGCCGTTCTTTTGATAAAATCAACTTCCAAAAATGGCTGATGGTGCGTTTCAAATGGGATGTATTGCCCCACACCCACATCGTACACCGCTACCTGGATACCGTCAAAAAAATAGGCGTTCAATACGATGGGCAAGGTCTGGATTATTTCATCCCGGAAGCACAGGAGTTGCCCTTACGCAATCTAGCTGGCGAGCAAAACCTTTCGCCCGAACTGCGCAATGATTTGCAGCAAGGCCATTACATCGCCCTGGTCATTGGAGCTGCCCATGCCACCAAACGTATGCCTGTCAAAAAACTGATTGAAATTTGCCAGGGCATCCACCAGCCGATTTTACTATTGGGTGGGCCAGACGATCGCCCTGCTGCAGAACAAATCGCGCAGGCTGCCGGTCCCCACGTACTCAACACCTGTGGGCAGTATAGCTTGCACCAATCGGCATCCCTGGTTCGACAGGCCCAACTGGTCATTACCCATGATACGGGACTAATGCACATTGCTGCGGCTTTGCGCAAACCGATTGTTTCTGTGTGGGGCAATACGATTCCCGAGTTTGGTATGACACCCTTTTATCCAGATGGAATGGAGAAAAACACCACCGTAGAGGTTAAAAACTTGAGCTGTCGACCTTGTTCCAAAATCGGTTTTGATGCTTGCCCCAAGGGACATTTTAACTGCATGGAACAAATTGATCCTGAAAAAATCTTTATAGCGATGGAACCCAACACTCCTTCCAAGATTAGCTGATGGGTGACAATAAATAAAAAAAAACGCTAAAAGGGCTCTACACAATCCATAATTCCAATGAATCTGCGTTTATTTGTTTGTGCGGTCGATAGATAACCGCTAACTTACCGTTTAAAAAACAGCGTATGAGAATTTTCTACCGGCTGAGCTGCTTTTTTTTGCTTTGCACTACGGTCCACCTGGGAGCCCAAGACATTCACTTTTCCCAGTACAACATGTCGCCCCTTACCTTAAACCCCGCCCAGGCCGGAGCTTTTTTTGGCACTGCCCGGATTGGAGGCATTTACCGGGATCAGTGGTTGTTTCTTCCCAAAGATTTTTCCACACGTTCCTTTTTTATCGATGCACCTGTAGTTAAAGGTTTTCGTAAAAAGCGCAATGACTGGGTCGGGGCTGGCTTTTCATTTTATGGCGACCGTGCGGGTACTTCCCGTTTGGGCTCTTCTATGCAAGCCGCGATCAACGCATCCTATCATTTTGCACTGAGCAAAAAAGGGAACCAACACCTTACCCTGGGTTTTTCAACCGGGAGTACCAAATACTCGGTACAGGCGGATAGTCTGCTTTTTGAAGAAGATATCCTTGGGCCAAGTGGTGGTGGTACCGGACAATTGAGTTCTGATCGTCAACGGTTTGGGCAAGGTTCAACAGACCCAGATAACCCCTATTACGAATCCCAGGCATCGCGCTCTTTCTCCATTGGGTTGATGTTCAAAACAACCAATAAAGAAGGTGATTTGTTAGAACTTGGGGTTTCCGCAGCCCACATCAATGGCCCTGAATATGGCTTTGGCTTAGGCAATCGCGACACCACCTCAACGGGCAAACGCGCCAATAAAGTAAAAAAACCAAGCCGGACAATTTTCCACGGCTTATACACCAAAAACCTGACCGATAAAATCAGCATTTCGCCTTCACTTTTGTTCCAATCGGTAGCCAATTCTACCGAAATTGTACCAGAAGTAATGGGGGGGTACAAGTGGAAACCTGACCTTCGCTTCAATGCTGGTTTGGGTTATCGCGTGGGGGATGCAGCTATCCTGCTGTTGGGGGTTGACCACAAGGATTTGCGCATTGGTGCTTCCTGGGACATGCGTTTGGGCCAATTGTCCAGCGACCGGGGCATCAAGGGAGGTTTTGAATTGGCAGCTAACTACATCATCAAGTTGTACAAAAAGCCCGATGTGCCACCTTCAATTTTGTGCCCAAGACTTTAAATTTTGACCCTAATTTGTATGTCAAATATCCTTAGTTGATATGAAAAGTTATTTTTCAATTTTGTTGTTGCTTCTTTTCGCTGGGCTTAGTTTACAGGCTCAGCCCTTGCGCAAGTCTTCCCGGGAAGCAAACCTGGGGGCTGCCGAGGCCGCTATGACGGACAAGAATTACTATCAGGCAGTCACCCTGCTGGAAAAAGCCTACGAGGAAATAGAGGACGAATCGCTGCTGCCACAACTGGCGGATATGAACTACCAACTGCGGGATTACACCAAAGCAGCGCGGTATTACCGGGCTTTGTTGCGCAAAGACAAACAGAATAACTTTGTGGAGTTGCGCTACAAATTTGGTCGTTCGCTCAAGATGAATGGGGATTGTGAAGAAGCATTGGAGGAATTCCAGAAATTCATCGGTGCCACCAAAGACGAAAAACTCAAGGAACTGGCCCAATATGAAGTGACAGGCTGTGAAATGGCCATGTCCAAAACCAAAGCCAAGGTGACACCCAAGGCTTTGGACAAAAACGTGAGCAATGCCTTTTCGGAGTATTCTCCTTCCCTGTACCGCGATGGCAGCCTTTATTACGTCAGTTTTGAGACGGATGAGGTGGTGATCGCTTCCGATTCTGCGGAAGAAAAAGGAGCTAAGATTTACAAAACGACCAGAACGGATAAGGGCTGGGGCAAACCCGAAGTGCTGGATCAAAAAATCAACCGCGAAGGCTACCAAACTTCTTTCGTATCCTTCTCTCCTGATGGGAGCCGCATGTACTTCACCCGTGCACTGATGCAAGGCAACGAAGTATCTGAGAGTAAAATTTTCTACAGTCAGGGAGGTGGTGATTCCTGGGGTGCCGCGCAAGAATGCACTGGAATCAATGGTGAATATTTGTCTCTACACCCGGTTGTTGGCGAATTATTTGGCAAAGAAGTCATCTTTTTTACCTCCAATATGGATGGCGGGGAAGGTGGTTTAGACCTCTATTATGCTTCTTACAAAGGGGAAGGTGTATACGGCGATCCCATCAATTTGGGGCCAAAGATCAATACCCCTGGAGATGAAGTAACGCCATTTTACTTTGATGGAACCTTGTACTTTAGCTCCAATGGCCACCCCGGTTATGGTGGACAGGATATTTTCTTCACCGTATGGAATGGCCAGGTTTGGAGTGAGCCCCGCAACTTGGGCAATGGCTACAATTCTTCTACCGACGACCAATACTTCTCCTTGGATCGGGAAGGCTACAAAGGGTTTTTTACCTCCAATCGCCCCGGTACCAACCGCTCAGTACGCGCCAAAACCTGCTGCGACGATATTTACGAATTTGAAGTGCCGCGCATCAAAGCAGATCTGGTCGTAGGGGTGTTCGATATCGCTAAAAAACCACTTAAAGGGGGGACGACTAACTTGGGAACAGTTGCAACCACCGAAATCACACCGGTGGATCAAAAACTCAATACCGATGGCAACCGCTTTGATTTTCCCTTGACTTTGGACAAGGCCTATAAAATTAAAGTGACCGTGCCCGGGTATTTTCCGGATAGTGCGCAGGTTTCTACGATTGGTTTGAAGGAGAGTAAGGTATTGGAAAAAAGATTCTTCCTGAAAGCCCGGCCCGAAACCAAGGTTCAAGTAGAACCTGAATACGATACCGTAACTACGGAACAGCCCATCCTGCTGGACAACATCGTTTATGAGTACGCTGACGATAAAATTACCCCAGAATCCGAACCAGACCTCAATCTGGTTTTGGAACTGATGAAAAAATACCCCGAGATGGTCATCGAGCTAAGCTCGCACACTGACTACCGGGGCCGTGATGCCTACAACCAAGATTTGTCCCAACGCCGCGCTGAATCTGCGCGTAAATGGCTCTTGGCAAAAGGCATCTCCTCGACTCGGATTCAAGCCAAAGGTTACGGCGAATCACAACCCAAACCAGTGAATGAAAAAATGGCTGGAGAGTACCTGTTCATGACCGTGAAAGATACCCTCACCCAGACTTTCATCGACAACCTGGAGACCAAGGAGCAACAAGAGGCCGCGCACCAGTTGAACCGCCGTACTGAATTCAAGATCATCAAAGGCCCAACCAAAATTGTGATCAAACGCGCGGAATTGCGCAAAAAGCCAACGACCACCAAACCTGCGCCCAACCGCAATAAGTTGATAGATACGGTTCCCGCGCCTGCTCCGGTAAAGGATACCATTCACCGCTTCTCTACGCTGTATTATGCGAAAGACCTCAAAGGGGTGCCCGTTATGCAGTTTAAAATCCGCGAAGTGGATTTTGGCAAGGTGAAAAAAGGTGAGAAACGTGAATATACCTTTGAATTCATCAACAAAGGGGACGCCGAGCTCAAAATCGCCATCATCACCGCTTGTGATTGCACCACCACGGATTATTCCACTGATGCAGTGAAGCCTGGTGAATCCGGCAAAATCAAAGTGACTTTTGACAGCACCGATAAAACGGAAAGTGAAACCATCGATGTGGACATCATCCTGGAGAATACCATGCCAGGGAAGGATAGTCCGATTATCGAGAGGTTGCAGTATAAGTTTGAATTGGTCAAGTAAACGTAGAGTATTAAGCCCTGCTACACAAACATTGTGGAGCAGGGCTTAACCTCGCTTTAGTGCCCGGCTCCGCTCCTTCAATGCCTGATAGCCCATTTCCCAGGTGAATGAAAACAAATGGAACCCTTCCAGGTTTAATACGTCCTTGTCCAAGTCTTCCATGACACGATTGAGCACATTGAGCATGGCTTCCCGTTTCAAATCCAGCCCCGCGAGGTCTTTAGTTTCCTGCAAATCATTCACAATCGCCATTACCTCCTTGGCATATTGATCTGCGGTATTTTTCTGCTTTTCGACCCGATTGGTGTACCAACCCAAAGCACCGGAAATGAGGGGCAACAGGATCGAAATCAAAATGCCAAACAGCTCGATGTTTTCCGTAAAAAAATTGGGTTTTTCCCGATCGTAAAAAGCCTGTGCTCCAGGATGCAGGGGAATAAAAGTACCTTGTCGCCCATCGGGTTGGGTAATGGACCCACTCAGGTGTTGGTACTCTGGGCCAAGTGCTTTGATCAGGTCGTTGCGGCGTTCAAATAACACTTGAGTGACCAGCCGAACAGCTTCTTTATCGATTTTGTCGCGGGCTACCAAAAGCCTGGGTACGGCAATCGTTTGGGTAGCTTCATCAGGAATGTACGGATTCCCACCATAGGCACCGCGTGGAATAACTCCAGCCGCTAACGAGGGCCGATCAATCCGAAAAGCATCGATGTCTTCAATGGGAACCAATTTGGCCTTCCCGTTTAGCAGCAAACCTTGAATAAAATCATTACCTAGGGCACGTACAGCAAAAGTTGCATCCAAAGAATCATCCAACATTCGTTGACTAATTTCATGGCTGGACAAATGGTAGGCCTGGATGTCTTTTTCCTTAATCCCATAATAGTGCGCCAGGGCCCAAAATGAACTGAATTGCCCACTTCCCTTTTCCGGCAAGGCTACTTTTTTCCCTTTAAGATCACGCATGTGCTGAATACCGGAGTTGCTGCGCACCACCAATTGGAACAAATCTGCGTACAAAATGGCAACGAATCCTCCATTATCTGGGAAATGTTCTACATCGGCCTGGAGCAAGGCAAAATCGGCACTTCCACGGGTG
>JAAFHQ010000180.1 GCA_013298445.1 Chitinophagales bacterium
CAACCGATACAACCGTGGCCGGAAATAATCGGGTTGCTGACCCCGTTGTTCCATTTCATGACCCCACAAGCATTGTAGGTAGAAGGGCCTTTGCAGCCCACTTTGTAGAGGCAATAGCCTTTTTTGGCCGCTTCATCATCGAAGGTTTCCACAAACATCCCGGCGTCGTAGTACGGACGGCGTTGGCAGGAATCGTGTACCCGTTTGGAGTAGAAAGCTTTGGGACGACCCAGATTATCCAATTCAGGGATGGTGCCAAAAGTGACCACATGTACAATCACCCCAGCCATTACTTCTCCAATTGGTGGGCAACCTGGCACATTGATGATCGGTTTGCCGCTGATGAGTTTGCGCACGGGAGTAGCCTTGGTAGGATTGGGTTTGGCTGCTTGTACACAACCATGGGTAGCACAACTGCCCCAGGCAATGATGGCCTTGGCGTTGGCGGCGGTTTCTTCCAGAATTTGCAGCGCCGATTTGCCCCCAATGCAGCAATAAACGCCGTCGGCGGCAGTAGGAATAGAGCCTTCCACACACAGGATGTATTCACCCTTGTATTTCTTCATGGTATCCTGCATCGCTGCTTCAGCCTGGAAGCCGGAAGCAGCCATCAAGGTTTCGGTATAATCCAGTGAAATTTGATCCAGTAAAATGTCGGCCACCATCGGGTGGGAAGAACGAATGAACGACTCACTACAACAGGTGCATTCTTGGAAGTGCAACCAAATCACCGGGAGGCGAGGTTTGTTCATCAAGGCGTCCGTAATCTGGGCTACGCCGGAGGTTTCCAGGCCCATGTAGGCAGCCATCGTGGCACAGAATTTTAAAAAATCCCTGCGCTCATAGCCCTTGCGCATCACTTCTTCGAAGTAGGTAGGGCGCTTTTGGTCGGTTTGTACGGCCATTTTTCTTGCGTTTTTGCGATCTTCCCTTGGCTTTGAGGAACCTCGGTAGAAAGGATGCTTTAGAAAATTATGGTGGCCGGGTAGGCTTTAGGGAGAAAGAGTAAGAATTAGTGAATTTTATAGGACGTTACAAAATTTGTAAAAGGGACTGGCGATTCGAGTGATACAGATCATTGCCGTCAATGATTTTTGTCATCCGGCTTTTTTCGACGCGCAGTTAATATTGCTCAGTGTAATTTTTTTTATAAAAACCAGATTTACAAAGCTGTGCACGAGTTATCCATCGTCCTGAGTGTAGTGGATGCGGCCGCGCAAGTTGCGCAAGAAAACCAGGCCGAACGCATCGATGCCATTGAATTGGAAATCGGCGCTTTGTCGGGTGTTGAATTGGATGCCCTGGAATTTGCCTGGAGTGAAGGCATCAAACGTTCGATTTTGGCGCAGGCGGAAAAAAAATTTACCCTCATCCCAGGCAAAGCGGAGTGTAGCGATTGTGGTCTGAGTTTTCCGGTAACGACCTTGTATGATCCTTGCCCCATTTGCAACAGTTACTTTGTACAAGTGACGCAAGGGCGGGAGTTGAAAATAAAATCCATCACTTTGGAAGCTGTTTGAATTTATAGCTCGCGATATACATTCAAACAGCTTCTTGGAAACTTAAATTTATGTGTACCACCTGTGGTTGTAGTTCACACGAAGATGGGGTTAGTATCACCCGGATAGGGGCCGAACACCAGCACCAACACCTAAGTGGCTGGGGGCGTTTTTGGCACTTTTTATGGTACGGTCCGCATCAACACAGTGTTCCAGCTCCTGCTGCAGTGAGCACCGGAGAAAAGAAGACCATTCATTTAGAGCAGGATATTTTGGCCAAAAACAACCAATCGGCTCAACGCAACCGGGGGTACTTTGAAGCCAAAAACATCCTGGCACTCAACCTCGTCAGTTCGCCAGGTTCGGGAAAAACGGCTTTGTTGGAGCGCACCCTGCACGACCTGAGGGAGAAAATGAATTTTGCAGTCATTGAGGGCGACCAACAAACGACCCAGGATGCCGATCGCATCGCAGCTACTGGTGCGCCAGTGGTACAAATCAACACTGGACAAGGCTGCCACCTGGATGCCGATATGGTGTATCGGGCATTACACGAGTTGCGCCCGGCTGAAGATACTGTGGTGATGATTGAAAATGTAGGCAATTTGGTTTGTCCGGCGATGTTCGATTTGGGCGAGACCGCCCGGGTGGTCATCATCAGCGTCACCGAAGGCGATGACAAACCCATCAAGTACCCGGATATGTTCCATTCTGCCCAACTTTGCCTCATCAACAAGATTGATTTATTGCCCTACGTAAAGTTTGACCTAGAACGCGCCAAGGATTTTGCCCGGCGTGTCAACCCCAATTTGGAATTTATTGAGCTATCCGCAACAGTGGGAACCGGGATGCAGTCCTGGTACCAATGGTTGTTGGCTCGCCCCAGAGTGAAGCTAAACCCTACCCCAGTTGGGACTTATTCACTTGTTCATTAAAATGCTGTTACAATGTGCTTAGCAATTCCCGGAAAAATCACTGCCATTACGCCTTCGGTGTTGGATAAAAACGTCCGACAAGCTAAGGTATCCTTTGGAGGCATTTCTAAAGACGTGGATTTGTCCATGACCCCCGATGCCAAAATGGGCGACTACGTATTGGTACACGTCGGTGTAGCCATCAGCGTGGTCGACGAAGAAGAAGCCAAACGTACTTTTTCCTACCTGCAAGAAATTGGTGAATTGGAGGATTTACACCTGGAATGAGGTGATTGATTAAGAGATGCTAAGGGCGGCTGGAAATTTCCGGCATACACAGCGCTTCAAGGTCTTTTTTGCTACCTTGAAACACGTTCATATCCACTGCACCAGCGATGCCGTCCAGCTTACCAGTATCGCGGCGCTGCCAAAATTCCCATTTGCGGCCATCAGCAAGGCTAGGTTGGCGGATACCATTGTAGCGGGCTATCCAGAGTGGGTAATCGTCAAATTGCCCCGCCAGATAAGTATTGTAGAATTTTTGATTGGTATAAATGACTGGTTTTACCCCGTAAGCAATTTCGACCATGTACAACCAGGTGATCACACCCGCCAGCAATTGAATTTTTCCTGAGCCATCCAGCGTTTCTACATCCAACACGGGAGGTAAGTCGCCTGCTTCCATTTTGACGTTGCGGATGAAATTGAGGGCTTGCTGCTCAGGCGAAACGTTGGCGCGAAAAAAATGGTAGGCACCGCGGTGCATGCCTTCGGCTTTGATGGCTTCCCAATTGTCGCAAAACAGGTTGTCGTTGAGGGTATTTCCTTCAGTTGCTTTGACAAAAACAAAATCCACTTGTTGTTTTGCTACCTTGTTCCAATCTATGTTTTCCTGGTAATGAGATACGTCAATGCCCCGAACGGCATATTCGTCGGACCACGAGGCGGGTCCGTTAAAATAGAAAAGAGCGGTTGAGATTAGAATGCTGATTAGCATTAACAACTGTTTCATGGGACTAACATCTTATCAAACGCATACACAAATCTTTCCTTTTTGAGTTCGCGTTCAATGATACAGAAAAAATTTTGTTTTCGCAAAGCATTTTCGAGCTTTAAATTTTTGGTAACAAATGACAAAAATTCAGAACCGGATTTTTCTGTTTAAAATTCCTTCCAAATCCTGTTTTTTTGCTTCGACAAAATAATTGCTAGTAGGGATTGCGCCAAGTAAGTTTTTTGCCAATTTTGTCATGTTCAAGACGTAAACTCAAACCCTGGAACATCCAACTACCGCCACACATGCACACCAGACAACTTTTCCTCCAACACCTTGCCCCCACTAGCCCGAGTCCGCTCATGCTGGAGATCGACCGCGCCGAAGGCATGTACCTCTACGACCCTCAGGGCAAAGCCTATCTCGACTTGATTGCGGGCATCAGCGTCAGCAACCTGGGGCACCGCCACCCCCGGGTAATTGCCGCCATTCAGCGACAACTGGATCGCTACCTGCATACGCTGGTGTACGGGGAATACGTGCTCGACCCCCAAGTCCAACTTGCCAAACTCCTGGCTGATCAACTCCCCTACCCCCTGGAATCGGTCTATTTTGTCAACTCTGGCACCGAAGCCACCGAGGGCGCGATGAAACTGGCCAAACGCTACACGGGGCGAGCCGAAATTGTGGCCTGCAAACGCGCTTACCACGGCAGCACCCAGGGCGCCGCCAGTTTGATGTGGCCCAAAGATTTCACCCAAGCTTACCACCCGCTGCTGCCCGGTATTTACCACATTGAATTCAACTGTGAGCGTTGTTTGGAAAAAATCACGGAAAAAACCGGCGCTGTGGTCGTTGAAACGGTGCAGGCCGAATGGGGGGTGCGCAAGCCGACCCGCGACTACCTGCAAAAACTCCGGGCACGTTGCACAGAAGTTGGAGCATTACTGATTTTGGATGAAATCCAGGTGGGTTTTGGCCGCACGGGCAGTCTTTTTGCTTTTGAACAATATGGCATTGTGCCAGATATCCTTTTGCTCGCCAAAGGTATGGGTGGCGGAATGCCGATTGGCGCTTTTGTGGCTTCACGGGAACTGATGCAGGTCCTATCGCATGACCCAATTTTGGGGCATATCACTACTTTTGGGGGACACCCGGTCTGTTGTGCGGCGGCTCTAGCCAATTTGCAAACTTTATTGGATACACCTTATATCTCGGAAGTGAAAGCCAAAGAGGCGCTCTTTCACGAGTTGCTTCAACACCCCAAAATCCTTGAAGTACGCAGCGCTGGACTGCTGATGGCGGTAGATTTGGGTTCCTTTGATGCCGTTATGCACGCGATTCGCCATTGCCTGGAGCGCGGACTGATCAGCGACTGGTTTTTGTTCAATACGGAATCGGTGCGGATTGCGCCACCTTTGATTATCAGTGAAGAAGAGATTAAGTGGGCATGTGGGGTGATTTTAGAGAGTTTGGAGGATTAAACACTACTCCCGCTCTAAGCCCCGAATCCGCCGCTGCTTCCCAATCTTCGCAATTTTATTCCACAAATCCCCCGCATCCTGGATACTGGAGAAAGTGTAATACAAAAGCCCAAATCCAATGATGAGCATGGCCAGTACAAAAAAGGTCATAAAAACCTGCAAGCCCATCAAAAAGACGATGCCAAATTTATCCATCTGTTTATCTGGCAAATTGACGATCCAATTGACGACATCCAGGAAAAAACCAACCACACCAGTATGCATCAAACCCAGGAAAAACATTCCCGTGCCCATCATGATCAGGGATAGACCCCACATCTTGCCGAACTGAGGCATGCTCAGTGAAAATGCCCGTTGAATACCTTTAAATGGGTTACCCTTAGCTTCCCGTTGAGTGACAAAAATCCAAAGGATGGAAAGAGGGACCGCCAAACTCCCAATGAGCCAGGTGACCCCAGCTGGAGCATAAAACAGCAATAGCAATGCCGCTGTTCCAGGTATTGCAGCCAACAAATCGATCCCCAGTTTTCCCCAACTTGGCCAGGTGGCGTCACTGTCGCGAATCATCAGGCGATTGATCCCCGTGGTCAATATCAACACACAAAGCCCCATAAAAACAGGCAACAAGGGCAGATGCTCATTGAATATAATGGCGTCAAAATCGTCGAGAAAGTCGAACCAATTGGTAGGTAAATTAAAAATTTCATCATTGATGGCCGAGCTGCTCGAGAAAGCCAACAGACAATACAAAACGGTACAGCCAAATATCAACAAGAACACCGATCGCAGGTGATTGCGCATGAATAAAAACGCTTCCGTAAATATCTCGCCATTGCGTTTGATGCTATGGTAGTTGATTTTCAGGTTGAGGTCAGGGGTTAGATCGGCGCTGTGGAGTGGCGGAGCAAAGCCAATCCGCGCTTTTAAAGCGGGATACCACAAGAAATAACTTAGCACAAAAAACAAGGAAATCAGGATAAAAATACCCCGAATGAGTTGCGGAGCGTCGGTATTGCGCGTCAAATATCCTTCAATAATACCCGCCAAAATAATCAGTGGTGCAATGCCAATCATCATTTTCATACCCCTGCGGGCGGAGAGTTGAAAGGACCGATCCCGGGCATACGTATCCGGGAAGGCCAGACCTCTCCCCATCGTGAGGCCCGCTGCCCCAGCTACAATGATGCAGGATATTTCAATGGTGCCGTGAATCCAGATGGTGAGGAAAGATTCCCAAAACAAACCCCGTTCGATGAAAAAATACTGAAAAACACCAACCATAATGCCGTTAAAAATCAATACAATCAATGATCCTGCACCAATAAACACCCCAGTTAAAAAGGTCAAAAGGGCTACCATCAGGTTGTTCAGCGTGATGCCTAAAGACATGTTGAACATCCCTTTTTGCTTGTACACCGCCATGGGGTCGCCACTTTTGATGTTGGTTTCGGTCATATCGATGTAGTCTTTTCCCAGAATGATTTCGGGAAAGTCGGGATCCATCGCACAGGAAAGCACTCCAATGCCAAAAGCCAAGACAAATATCATAAAGGCAATCAACATGTCGCGCCGCGCTTCGTAGTACAACTGCGGCAATTCCTCGGTCCAAAAATGTTTAAAAGCGCGCCAAGGTGAGGTGGGACTCTTGTGAACGTCGTGAAAAATCCGTTGCGCCAGGCCATTGAGGTAGACCCGCACCGAACGATTGGGGTAAAAAGTACGCGAATAGGACAAGTCGTCCGTAATCTGTACAAACAGGTCATTGAGTTTGTCGGGGTCTTTGTATTCATCCTCCAGGATGTTTTCAAACTCGCCCCATTTTTCCTTATTCTGCTGAATAAATTGGGTCTCGCGCATAATTGGGCTTTACGAGGGGCATTTTACGAAAAAAATGGGAAAGATGTTACACTGAAGGTCAGATTTAAGTATAAAGGAGCCGTTGGGTTACAATTTTACATGAGCGACTTTTTTTTTAGCACAAAGGACACTAAGTAGGGCACAAAGGGCACAAAGTTAGACGTTGACAACGCGTTGTTTTGTGCCCTTTGTGCTTCCTTTGTGTCCTTTGTACTATAAAATATGCCGCTTTGGTAATTTTTCTTTGTGTTCGTTAATTCCTCTGCGCCAAATTTGGGATCAACACCGACGGGCAAATCGACTTAACCTCCGTAAAATCGATGTAAAAATCGCCACCATTCGGGTCTTGGTTGTACACCCATACCCAGTTGTTTAGCGTAGCGCCGTCGGATACGATGGTCAGTTTTTCCCACTGGTTAACCTTGGTGCTCATCACCGCCTGGCTGGTAAAACCATCCTTGCCCAGGCCCAATTGCACCTTGCCTTTCATCACATATACCCAAGCCGAAACTACTACTTTTTTCACACCATTGGGGTTGAATACCTGGAACACGCCTCCTTCATTGCCGAGGGTACGTACCAGCAGCATCCGGCCGCCGTCAGGACCATTCGAGCCCATTAGGTTGGTGTTGATGAGTGCGCCCGCATTGCTGTTGTGCGCCCGCCATTCGAGTGCAGCGGAGGGAGTGCCAGCAGGAGGCATCGGGCCGACATGATTGGTGGCGATACCTAGTGGGCCGACTGAAGAAAAGTTGCTATTGAGCGTGAAAATATCCGGCGTACAGGTCGGTTCAACCTCTACAAAGTCGACAAAAAACAAGCCGCCATTCGGGTTTTGGTTATACACCCATACCCAGTTGTTGAATTTGGTACCGTCGGTGACGAAGCTGAGTTTTTCCCATTTGTTGGTTGGGCCTACCGAAACGGCCTGGCTCGTGAACCCATCCACGCCCACGCCCAATTGGACCTGGCCAGTAACCACTTTTACATAAGCCGTAACGATTACTTTTTTGTGGCCGTTGGGGTTGAATTTTTGGAACACGCCACTTTCATTGCCGCCGCAGCGGATTTCGATCATTCGGGGGGCGTTTGGGCCATCGGAAGGCAACATGCGTGAGCTCAGTGGCGCATTGTTGTTGCTGGTGTGCAAAAACCAGGATTTAGCAGGAGACTCAAAAGGAGCAGGCGCGCCAGGCAAATTGACCAGGACACCGTTGGCGCCCACGACTTCAAAATTAGGGTTTTGGACCAGGTTGGCTGCGCTCAAAGGCAACAGCATCAAACTAAACAGAACAGTGCAGAAATAGGAAAGGAACAATTGCGGTTTCATAAAAATGGGTTTTAGGTGTTTTTTGATAGGTGTTTTTTGATAGGTGTTTTTATCCCCACCGAATGTTCCAGCTGATCTTAAATTTTTTCAAAAAAAAATCCCGAATCCTACCTTTCGGCAAAATTCGGGAAGTGTTTTTTCAGCGATCAGCAGTCAGCCATGAGCTGTCAGCTGCGAGGATTATTCAACCATAAAGCGGATGTATTCACCATTTTCGGCTTGTAAGACGTACATTCCTTTGGCAAAGCCATGTACTTCCACCTGATCTACTTTTTGGAAACGGCGTACCCATTGCCCCATCACATTGTACACATTGCCACTCAGCACTTTGCTAAAATAAAGGCGTTCGCGGACGGGATTGGGGTATACCTTGAAGCTGTGGGCCGGGTGTCCAATCTCGCGGGTGCCCACCGTCAACTTGTACACACCAGGAGAGGCTAAAATAGCCACACTGTTGACGGACTTGCCCGTTTCTGTAAAGGAAGCCTGCCAATTGCTGCCCACATTGTTGTCGGCATTGGCATTGCTCAGTTCCAGTGAAGGGCCGGTGCCGTCAGGAGCGGTTGGCCAGGGGGCGGCATCGTCGTAATTGACCGAGTCTAGGACTACTCCTGCAGAGTTGGACAAAACGATGGCTGCGCCACCATTGTTCAAAAATCCGGTGCCCCACTGCTGGAAGCTTTTGCCATAAAAACGACCCGCCCGCAGCGAATCCGAAGCAATGATGTACAAGCCCTTGGCAGCTAGGGTATAAACTCCGAGTACTCCACTGGCACTGCGTGAAAGGCGCAAACCACCCATTGGAATGGCCTGGCTGCTGCGATTGTAAATTTCAATAAATTCCAGGGAGTCGGTCCCGGTCCCGGCATTGTACATGATTTCAGAAATCACCAGATCTTCACCTGTGTAGCCATTCCACAACAAGGGGCTGGATACAAAGGTAGTACTCATGGTATTGGGTGCCGGAGCCAGGTCCACCAAACCTTTGACACTTAAACGGTAAATAACCCCATCATTCAAAGGGCTTGCGGTCGTCAATGTGACGCTACGCCCTGCCGAATCGTAGGCAACATTCCCGATGGCCAGGCTGGGTTCAAGGCTATAATTGGCGGAATTAGTCGCCGAAGTCCGGGTGACCGCTTCGCTGATCAGAACCTGAATGGTATTGCTGCTGCGCAAAACTGCTGAAGAGACCACCGGAGGGTTGGTGTCCGTCCCAGCAGCACCGAGGACAAAAGCAGTTGTAT
>JAAFHQ010000181.1 GCA_013298445.1 Chitinophagales bacterium
GTTACCGCGTATTTACCCGCAGCAAGGTTTTGAATCGTTGGGCTATTGTCGGCGCTGGCGTTCCAATTGAACTGATAGGGTGCCGTTCCTCCTGCCACTTCAACGCGGATAGAGCCGTCATTGGCCTGGTAACAGCTTACCTGGCGCGAGGTAGCCAAGGTTTTGATTTGATAGTTGCGGATTTCGGCCCTGCCACTCACTTTGCCTTCACAAAGGGCATCCTGAAAATTCAGTAACTCAATCCGCCCTTCCAGGTTGGTATTGATGGTGTAAGGATTGTCGAAGGTTTCTATTTTTTGCTGGGCCACCCCATTTATCGCATAAGTAAAAGTATAAGGCGGAAAGCCCGAGAAATAAATGGGGATTGAAACAGTATCATTGGAACAAACTTCGCGCAAACTGTTGAGGCGGGCCTCAGGCGGTTTGCGGCGGCGCACGATCACCTGATCATCAATGACGCGGCCACAGGCATCTTTCATATTGACTCTGTAAGTGGTGTCTATTTTAGCAATGGCCCTGAACTGAGTCAAAGTATCCCCATTGCTCCAACGAAAGCGGTATGGGCCTATCCCGCCGCTTGGTTTTATCTGCAACAATACTGTGTCGCCGATGCAAGACTCCACCGTTTTTAAACCTGTGTTTAGAGGAGGAGGATCTTCAATGTACAATCGGGCCGTGTCACTGATACAGGAACATGGAAAATCCAGTTCAAGAATGATGTCTTCCAAGCCCTCATTGGCCTGATCGAGAATGGATTCAATTTTAATCGTGGTAAAAACTTTTCCACTCGGGATGGTCACGGAAGAAGGTAAGGGTTTAAAATCGGCACCGGATTTGGCCTGACTGGCACCAGCCACCCGAATCCCGATGGTCAATGGTAAGGTGGTTTGAGTAGGGTCCTTGCGACTGACCATAAATTGCCCTTCTCCACAGCCCTCAACGATAGTGTCCTGTTGTACCCCGTCGCCTACTGCCAGATTGATGCTGCCGCCAATGTTGAAACTTTCCGCTTCCAAAAAAACGGCAGAGTCAAATTGGCCATCGTTAACATCAGAAATGACCAAACGCAGGTGGTAGGTCTCACAGGGTTTGAGTTTAAGGGTGGCGGTCATCACCTGGGTGTAACCGTCGTACTGGATGTTGCCCAGGTTGGGAGAGTTCGTCCAGGGAATGCCGCAGCGGTCGGCATCATCTTTGAGTTCGTTGTGGACGAAGTAGTTTTGATTGGTATTGTGGTTGATGGTGTTGATCGAAACATAATCCTTGCTCCCGGGCACCAGGGCTACATTAATGGCTTGATTGCTAAAAGAGCCATTGATACCTGGACCGCTTACAAAAAAACCAAAAACGTCGTTGAAGTTGGAACCCACAAACTCGCAGTATTCTTCGGATGCAAAAACGTAGCGAAAGGTGACTACTGAATCGAGTGGCACAAAATCAAATTCAATGCCCACTGCATCCTGTATATTTAGCTGAGACAATTGTTTCAGGTCGGGATCCCCGGTAAGGTCTTTAAAATCTCCACTAACCCGCCGGGAATCATTGGGCCCTTCACTGTTTTCAATAGGTCCGGTCGACAAAAGCACTCCCCGGTTGATGCCGATAATGGATTGACCATTTTCAAAATAACCAATGCCTCCATTATTACCAATACCTTTGATGTTGAAGGTGTTGCGACATGCGCCCCCTACAAATACATCCTGAACCAGCCGTTCTACGGTGTAACGGTGACTGGCGTCGATACCGGCCAAAGTTGGAGGGTACTTTGGCCCAGGGTGTTGTCCGAACATTTCGATCAATACGAACGCAACAGAGGCAATGTTCCACATAATGCAGTGAACTCAGTCTTTGGAATTATTATTCAAGTACTGGAATTTAGTCCCCAATAAAGGTACGTTTTTACCGTTATTAAAATTGCAGTGTTAACATAAAAGCTTTTTGTCCCTCACCTCTTTTTATTCCCATACTAACCTTTACTAAGTATTTTTTCAACTTTACGCCAGTTCACTTACACATCTATGACGAAAAGACTATATTTACGCTGCGTTTCTCCAACGCTTATATGTTTTTTTACTATCTTTAAGAGGCTATCTACACCCATCTATGCCCCCTTCGGCTATTGCTAACAGATTACTCCATGTAGTATTCTGACTATCATTGATTTACACTAAGGAAAATACACAATTGCTATCCAATGAAGCATTATTTTTACTTATGGGTGCTGTTTTGCCTTTCTTTCGTTTCCAGCAGGCTGGCAGCACAATCTCCCGAAAACTGTGGTGATGGTACCAAAATCGCTTTAGCTGGTGGTGGTACTGAAGCCTTTACTTGCGCTAGTGACGGCAAGCCTGACCGGCTTGTGTTTAAAACGGGCACTTTTTATTTGCCCTATGTCCTGTTGGTAACCGATGAGCAGGACAAAATTCTGGACATTTCTCAGGTGCCCAACATCGACTTTGAAAAATACGGCCCCGGCAATTACCGGGTTTGGGCGCTGTACTACAAGGGGCAACTCCTGGCTCGCCCCGGCATGAATGCCAAAACCGATAGTTTGGCCAATTACTGTTTTGGCCTTACGGATGATTTTGTTCGTGTGGTGCATTTTATTCCTGATGGAGGGGTGCTCTCTTTCAGCAACAGCGAATCGCCCCATTACATTTGTGCCAATGAAAACACCGATGAGGTATTACAGTTAAAACCAGGCAGCGATAGCCCAGTTTACCGTTATATTCTTGCCGATGCCAAAAACAAGGTTATCGAAGTATTTACTACGCCGAGAATTTCCCTTAAAAGTTTGCCACTTGGTGTTTTTCATGTTTTTGGCTTGTCTTATGGCGGCAGTTTAAATCCTTCAGTTGGTGAGGATGTGCTCAGTTTTGTATTTTCCAATAGTTGTTTTGATCTATCTGACAACTATTTATCGGTGATCAAAACCAACCCTGATGGAGCCCGGGTAACCCTGCCCGACGGGGCTACCCATACATTTGTGTGTGGTAATTTGCCAGATGTATCCAGCCGGGATATAAAGACGACCACAGAATCGCCAGCCTTGTATACCTACCTGCTGACCGATGCTCAAAATATCATCCTTCAAATTCTACCCAGTGCTAAAGTAGACTTTAAAGGGCTGCCCACGGGGGAGTACCGCATCTGGGGTTTGAGTTATATCGGCAAATTGACTGCAGAAGTTGGCAAACCAGCTACGGGTAAACTCAGTACTTCATGTTCGGATTTGTCTGAAAATTTTATCCAGGCGACCGTTTATCTCCTGGACGCGGGAAAAATCAGCCTGATTGGCAATGACACCACCAGCACGATTTGTATCAACGATCCTGCCGCTACTTTCCGCACTTTTGGATTGACTAGCAATGGTTCAGAAAAGCAACACTTTATCGTAACGGACCTGAACAACCGCATCCTTGCACTTTCCGCCAACCCAAGTATCAATTTCCGCAACATCACTGGGGAATACAATCGGGTTTGGGGAGCTACTTACATTGGTACCATTAAAGCCAAAATTGGTGATGCCCTTTTTGCAGTTCCCTTTGCAGATAGCTGCTATTCCATTACCGAAAAACCCGTCGATATACGCAAACGCAATCCCGACGGGGGGCTTTTGCAGTTTAGTGATGGCAGCACCGCTCAATTGTTGTGTTTCACCTCGGGTGTACCACAAACCAAAATTATTTCCAGCACTGGTACCGGTGGGGACAACTACGTTTACCTCATCACCGACCGCCAAAACAACGTCATCAGCCTGTTCCCCAACAATGGGCTATACAACCTGGCTGACCTGCCCGCGGGCGAGTTTCGCGTATATGGTTTGTCCTATACGGGTAAAATCTCTTTTTCGGCTGGTTCCAATATTCGCACAGCGCGCTTTTCGGACCAGTGTTTCGATTTTTCACAAAACTTCATCACGTTTACTAAGTTCATCAACGATGGTGGGCGGATTCAATTCGCAGATGGAGGCAATCGAAAAGTATTGTGTGGGGTGAGCAAAGACAGTAGTTTGATGATCACTGCCTCTACCCTACTGGTTCAAAACTACGTTTACCTGCTTACCGATACCCTCAATCGCATCATCTCCATTTCCACCAGCAATCAGGTGCGGATGTTGGGTGAACTTGAAGGGTATTTCCGCATCTGGGGTCTTGGTTTTTCAGGAGAATTATTGGCCAAAGAAGGGGATCGTCTATCCTCGGTTGAACTCAGCAGTCAATGCTGGGATTTGTCCGATACTTTTGTGCAAGTTATCAAACGCACAGTAGCCGCTGGTTCATTAAGCCTCAACAATCCTAGCAATGCATTGATTTGTTTTGGTCAAAACGCGCCCGAAAGTATTGGTGTACAAATCGCTCCGGCATTTAAAGGGGATCGTTTTGCGCTCATTATCACCGATACTTTGCAGCGCATTGTAGCCATCAGTGATGGGCAAAGTTTCCGCCCCTCGAAAAGCTTCCCGATGAATTTCCGGGTATACGGCGTGGCATATACTGGTAAATTGAGTGCAACCATAGGCAACAACATCGCCAGCATCAGCAGTAATGAGTGTTTTGACCTCAGTGACAATTTCTTACGGTTCCGCTGGAATGAAGTGGATGGGGGGCAGGTTTCCTTGAGTACTGGGGCGACTTCCCGTTTGGTTTGTATCGATGCGATCGCCGATCAGATGTCCTTCCGCACCACGGGTACGGCCAGTACTTCTACCTACCGCTATTTATTGACCGACGATCAGAATCGCCTTTTATTGGTACTGTTGGGCAATAGCATCGACCTCAACGCGGGTCAGCCGGGTAAATGCCGCATTTGGGGCCTTTCCTACTCCGGTAGTCTGTTGCTCAAAGCTGGCGATGTCGTCACGGGGCTTAGTGCTTCCGACGCCTGTTTTGATTTGTCAGACAATTTTATTGCCATCACCAAAGAACAAGTCAAAGGTGGGGTGGTAGCCTTCAGTACGGGCAATTCACCAAGGTTCGTTTGTAAAGCGGGCAAACCCGATACCCTGCGTTGGAGCCGCCGGGATGCCTTGGGCAGCCAACTGGTGTATCTGGTCACCGACGCATTGGGAAACATCTTGCGCGTTACCAATCAGACCAGCCTGATTTTTGACGAAATACCCCGGGATACCGCACGCATTTACAGCATGGCGTATACGGGTACACTAACTGCAGCAGTAGGGCAAAATATAACCCGAAGCTCCTTATCTGATGCCTGCTTCAACCTGTCCAATGCAATTACTGCCATCAAAACCAACCTACAGGGTGGTCTCGTGCGCCTGAGTAATGGTCGAACCGATAACCTGCAATGCCCTTCAATGGGTGCGAGTTCTACCTTGCGCTTTCAGCGGGTAGGGAGTTTGGGTGACAAATTTGTCTACCTCGTCACCAACGATGCCAATAAAATCATTGCAGCAACTTCCCAGGACAGTTTCAATTTTGGCAACCTTCCTGGTGGGACTTACCGGGTCTGGGGTTTGGCTTATGGCGGGCAATTGTTGGCCAAAGCAGGTCAGGACATCTTTAACGACGTTTTAGCTGACGATTGTTCGGGGCTGTCCTTCAATTCCATTACGGTCAATCGCCAAATCCCTCTGGGTGGGCAACTTAGCCTTTTGAGTGGAGGAAACAAAGCCTACGTTTGTTCCAGCAATCGCCAAAAAGATACCATCGAGTGGCGCCTTCAGGGCAATCAAGAAGGGGCTATCGCTTATTTGATTACGGATACTACCAATACCATTCGTGCCATTACCAGAGAAAGTGCAACTGCCCTGGATTCATTGCCCATTGGGAATTACCGCATTTGGGCTTTGGTATTCAACGGTAATTTGTTGGCAGCCATTGGACAAAAAGCCGATCAGGTCGAACTGGCCTCTTCCTGCTTTTCCATGTCGAACAATTATCTGGAAATTGCCAAAATCACTCCGGAAGGAGGTCGTATTGAAGCCAGTGGTGTGGGGACCAACATCTGCTCTGGCGATGGCACAGCCGATGTAGCTACCATCACCCGCAGCGGCACCAACAATGCACCAAAACTGCTTTTGGTTACCGACGACCAGGATCGCCTCATCAGCATTTTGCCTGATACCAACAAAATTGACTTTGAAAAACTGAGTGGTTCAAAAATCCGGGTTTATGGCCTGGCTTATACCGGAAAAATCATCATCAAAACCGGTTCCTCAGTGCGCGATTCTGCCATTACCGACGATTGTTATGATTTGAGTGACAATTTTGTGGCAGTGCAAAAAGCCTTTGTGGACGGTGCCCGGGTTTCTACTACTGCGCAAGGGGACTCCATTTACATTTGTGCCAATGACGGGATAGCAGATCCCTATACCTTTAGCAACAATTCAACGGCTACCGATGTAAGTTACCGTTACGTCATCACCAACTCCAGCAATTTGGTATTGAGCATTATCACTGGCAATACCCTGAACCTGGACATTCGAGGATTGCGCGATTTCCGCGTTTATGGGGTTTCTTTCTCAGGGAACTTTACCCTGAGCACCAACCGCGTTTTGCAAAATACCCCAATTTCGGATGGTTGTTACAATATTTCCGACAACTTCCTCTCTGTCTTCCTGGATACCCCCGATGGAGGCCGCATCAGCGCCAGCAACGATTCCACCAATCTGCGCTTCTGCCCCGGTAAAGACGGGATGACCCTGCGGATGAAAACTACCAGTCGCTCCAGGGTTGGATTTGTCTACATCCTGACCAGTCCCGACACCCTGATTCGTCAGATTGTTCGTGCTGACCGCATTGATTTGAGCGCTGAGCCAATTGGAAATTACCTGGTTTTTGGCCTTTCTTACACGGGCCAGACCAAGTTCAAGTTGGGGCAAAAACTGAATTTGAAAGATACCCTGGCCACCAGCTGTTACGATTTGTCCGACAATGTCGTTCGAGTCTACCGAGGCGGGGAAGTAGACGGGGGCAAAATCAGCACCCTGGATGGCGCCAGCACCTACTACGTTTGCCCAGGGGATGGATTGCCCGATGCAATTCCAGTTTTCCCACCTGATGTACTGGTGGGTGATGATTACCGGATTGTCATTACCGACGACCGCAACCGGGTTTTGTTCCCTGATATTGAATCCATCCTGATTGATTTTGAACGCTCACCAGCGGGTACTTACCGGGTTTGGGGGGTTGCGCATACGGGTGATTTCAGGGTGCAGTTTGGACAAGATCTGCTCAACTCTACCCTCAGTACGGATTGTTACGACTTGTCGGAAAACTTTATTACCGTTGTGGTTCAGGTGCCAAAGGGCGGAACCATCAGCACGTCGAACGGAGCAACTGAGCTGGGTATAACCCGTGGTGACAACAAGGCTGATGTGGTTCGTTTTGTGCGCAAAGACGCCGCTCCACTACCACCCTACCGCTTTATTGTAACGAATGGTCAAAACATTATCCGCAGCATTTTGCCTGCGGATAGCCTCAATTTTGACACACTGCCAGCGGGTAGCTTCCGGGTGTGGGGACTTTCACACAGTGGTCTTTTACTGGCCAAGGCTGGCGACAACCTGGATTCAGTAGCCCTGGCGGACAACTGCTTCGATTTGTCTGACAATTTTGTTCGGCTTACGCTGAGCAATACATTGGGTGCACCGACGGATCCTGAATTGCAGGTAAATGAGCCTTTGAAGCGGGCTGCGGCTCAGCCCGATTTGCAGATACACCTTTATCCCAATCCAAGCCAACTTGACTTGAATATTCAGTTTGAGAATAGCAGTACAAGCGCTTCTCGTGCGGCAGTACGGATTTTGCATCCGACTGGCGCAGTAATCCGCCAACTGACTTTGGACGCAGTTCCCGGCAAAAACCAAACTTCACTGAATGTGCAGGAAATGCCAGGGGGATGGTATTTGTTGGAGGTGGAGTTGAATGGGGCGCGCAAGGTAGTGAAGTGGACGAAGATTGATTAAATTGAAAAAATGTTACCTTTACGTAGGGCTAATTTATAGGAGGCCCTACGTAAAAAGGTAACCATGACGAAGAGAATTTATCTCCTATTTTTCCTGATTTTAGGTTATTTTAATGCCTCCGCCCAGCACCACCGCTGGATCGCCCCCTACGTTCCTCAAATCGATTCCCTGTTTACCACTTACCAACAAGGAAGCAACCCTGGCTTGGCCGTCGGCGTCTTAAAAGGTGGGCAGTTGATGTTTTCCAAAGGTTATGGTTTGTCCAATCTGGAACATGGCTTACCTTTTACCCCCAACACCGTATCCGATATCGGCTCCCTGGCTAAACAAATCACCTGTTTTGCCATCGTGCTTTTGGCGCAACGCCAACAATTGAACCTGGATGACAACATCCAAAAATACCTACCCGAAGTACCCAATTTTGGCCAGCCCATCACCATTCGGCATCTGGTACACCATACCAGTGGGCTGCGCGAAATATATGGCATGTTGGAACTGGTCGGCTGGAGACAAGGCGATGCGGTGCGCCAGGAAGAAGCACTGAATTTGGTGCAGCACAGTCGTGAACTCAATTTCCCCCCCGGCAGTCGTTACAGCTATTGCAACACTGCCTACATGTTGCTGGCGGAAATCGTCCAAAAAGCCAGTGGGAAAAAATTTGAAGACTGGATGCGGGAAGAAATTTTTCGCCCTTTGGGCATGAACGATACCTACGTCATGGACGTGCAGGGGGAGTTGTTTCCCCATACCGCCGATTCTTATGCCATGAGTGAGCAAAACGTGTGGATCAAACTGTACGACAACAGCACGGTCGTAGGCGCAGGGGGCATCTACACCACCTTACCCGACCTGGCTCGTTGGTGCAACAATTTCCGCGACGGTAAAGTAGGTGGTAGCCAGGCCATTCAACAAATGTTCCAACGCGGTGTCCTCAGCAATGGAGATAGCCTAAATTATGCTTTTGGACTGGAAACCCAGCCCTATCGGGGTTTGCGCCGTATTCAGCATACCGGAGCCAGTGCAGGTTACCGGGCCGCTTTGTTGTATTTTCCACAGCAAGACCTCGCTATTTTGGTCAAAAGTAATTTTGCCAACTTCAATAGCCAGCTTACTTGTGAGCGCATCGCCGATATCCTTTTGGCAGATAGTTTTACCGAACCTGCACCAAGTTTGGCGCTGCTGAATCGTTCGGCATCCAAAGGTTCACCTAGCCCTCCTGGGCCCTTGCAGGACTATGTCGGGCAGTATTATTGTCCCGAACTAGCTACTACGTATACCTTTCAGATTGAAGGAGATAGTCTGGTTGGGGCGCATCGCTACAATGGCAAATTTTCCATTCAACACGTGGATGAGGATCGCTTTAGTGGG
>JAAFHQ010000182.1 GCA_013298445.1 Chitinophagales bacterium
CCCAACTCCACTGAAGGGGCAGAAGCGGCTTGCAATACTACCGAACTGGTCCAAAGGCAACCGCCCGCATCTTTTACATTGAGGTTATAAGTTCCGGGACGCAGGTTGCGGAAAGTATTGTTGGCTTCGGGCAGCGAATTGTTCAACAAAACCAGGTAAGGCGCGGTGCCCCCGGTAATGTTCGTCACCACGACTTGCCCGGCCTGATTGCTACCACAGCCTGGCTGGCGTACATCAAACGTCACGGAGTCAATCGCACTGGCGGCTTCTTGTACCACCAAACTATCCCGACTGCTACAGCCATTCAAGCCATCGGTCAGCACCAGACGGTATATGCCGGGGGCATTGACCCGAATCAGGGCCGTATTGGGATTGCTGACGATGCCTGCTTGTGGCGCCGACCAGCGGAAGCTCAAATTTCGCCCTTGCGAAGTCCCTGCTTCCAGCTCGATTACCGAAGTCACACAATCCAGTACGTCCAGTGCGCGCATGCGAATGCGAGGCACTGCATAATCTTCAGTCACTGCGGCAGAATCCACCGCAATACAACCACTTTGGGTATTGAGAACCGTTATGCGGTAAACACCTGGCAGGTTGACCTGTGGGGTTTTACTGGAATCAGCCAAGGCCTGCCCATTTGGCCCGCGCCAGGAATAACGGTAAATCACTCCAGTAGCACTGCCACTGGCGTCGATCCGCACCTGGCTCCGCGAGCAACTCAGGGTGGCAGGCGGGGCAATATCAACACGAGGTCGATTGGTGTCGGCTTCCAGCGCAAAATCAGTAGAATCCTGGCAGCCGCTCAACCCATCCGTAACAATCAGTCGATACAAACCAGCCTGGGCGGTGCGCATGCTGTCGTCGGCGGGGCTGCCAATGATGCGGCCAGTCCCAACCGGTGTCCAGAAATAACGTAAACCGCGGTTGAATGGATTCGTCGAAGCGGCACCCGACAAGGTGATTTGTGCTACGTTGCAGGAAATCAAGGTAGGGCCGTTGATTTGGGCATTCGGCTTTAAAGCTTGATTGCTAACCAGCACTTCATCGGCGGCCACACAACTGTTGGCCTGATTGCGCACCGTGAGCCGGTAAATGCCTGGCTGATCGACTTGGGCGTTGGCCGTGTTTTGCCCACTGATGATGCGACCACCATTGGCGGTCCAACGGGCTTCCAGAGTTCCGGCACTACCGGAACTAAAGCGCCCTTGCAAATTGATTTGCAGGGGTACACAGTTCAAAAAAGTATCTCGTCCTGCCGATACCTGAGGCCTACCCAGGTCACTGGCGATGAACACACTATCGAGACTGGAACAAAAATTGTCCCGGTTTGACACTTGCAGGCGATACCAGCCACCACTTATGATGGTTGGCGTGAGGGTGGTGTCTGATTGTATCGAAGGATTGTTGAGGCCCGACCAGGAATAGCTGAGGCGGGTGTTAGGATTTTGTACGTCTCCTTTCAAACGCAGGCTCAATGCATCACAACGCAGGGTATCCGTATTGCCTGCATCTATCACCGGCCCTTGATTGTTTTCACTGACTTGTACAAAAATTCGGTTGCGGCAATTGTTGCGGGTATCGGTGAGTTCGTAGCTGTACAAACCTGCCTGGGTGACCCGCAAATTCGCTTGTGCAAAACAACCTAGGGTATCTCTGTTGGCCCCCAAAGCGCACCAATTGCCCGTGTAATTGCCCCCGGAAGGCATACTTCCTGCCAAGGTCAGTACCGTATCGCGGCAATTGAGCACCTGGTCCGCAATTGGCGTAATGGGTGGTAAAGAAGCGTCGGGAGTAATGCGCAGGGTATCACTATCCGTACATTGATTTCGGCCATCTTGCACCTGGATGAGGTAACGACCTGGGGCATCGATAATGGGGTTTAAAGAATTTTCACCTGCCAGAATCCGCCCATTGTCCAGGGCCGTCCAAAGGTAACTGATGCCAGGGCCTACCGATGAATTGCTGCCATTGAGGGTCAGGCGTTGGTTGCTGCAATCCAAAACCGCATCAGCGCCTGCGGTAGCTCGTGGTGCCAGCGTATCCAGGCCTATCCGCACCAGACTGAAGTTTTCGCAACTGGTGATTACATTTCGTCCAGTCAGACGATAAGTACCCATCCTGGCTGCCCGGAAGGCCCCTGGAATGGTATCATCGGCTACCAAGAAACCATCTGCAGTTGTCCAATTCCAGGTGATCGGGTTATTGGTTGTTGAATCGGGTTCAGGCAAGGCAATCTGTTGAATGCCACAGGTCAAATTTGCATCAAATCCTGCTGGGAGAATGGGCAACTGCTGGTCTGCCCGCACGATAATTCTCAGGTTAACTCTACGATTGTTGGAGTCGATTACCGTAAGATTGTAAGTCCCGGCCCGGTTCACCCGAGGAGCGATGGTGTCGGTTCGGGAAACGAAGTTGCCATCGCTGCTCGTCCAGGTCACCGTGCAACCTACACAGGGACGGCAAAATGCAGCTGGCAAAGCCAGCTGGGTTTGAGTACAGGTGAGGAGTGGATCTGGATCCGTTGCCCGCACACAAGGTGCACAGTTTTCCTGATCCTGGATGGTAATGGTATCTGTCACGATACAGTTACTGCCCAGGTCGGTAGCTGACAAGATGTATTGCCCCCCCTTAGTGATGTTGACCAGAAGGGTGTCATTTTTACCCACAATGTTTGGCCCGGTCCAACGAAATTGATAGTTGCGCTCTTGCGGCAATACCGTAGCTCCGCGATAACTGAACGTGTCCCGATTGCAGGGAAACAAGGCAGAGTTAAGGATGATTTGGGGGAAATTGGTGTCCTTGGGCACCAGGATTTCGGTTTGTCCAAAACAACCATTCGTGGTGTTCAATACTTCCAGTGCATAAAGTCCGGGGGTATTGACCTGAGCCTGTATGGTTCGGCTTACCACTTGTCCCTGATTGTCCAGCCAGGTGTATTGGATATTGGCACCCTGGGTAGAGCCCCTGCCGTCCAGCGTAACATTGAGTGCAGTACAGGTGATGGTGTCCGGTTTTGCTACAACTGCAACTGGCAAGACTTGATCCGAGGTGACCAGAACCGTGGCGGTATCCCGCTCATTAACCGCTACATTTTCAATGATCAATTGATAGGTTCCAGGACAAATAACGTCCACCCGGCGTAAAGTAGAATCGCTGACAATACATCTTCCGCCGGGGCCAATCCAGCGATACCGGATGGAGGCATTGAAGGAAGATCCGGTGCCGTCCAGGGTGACCACCGCCTGCCGACAGGTCAGTCTAGCCGGGGCAGCAATAATGGCAGTAGGGCGGCAATCTTTGCTAACAATCACTGTAGCACTATCGGTACAACGCAAAGTTGCATTTTCGATCACCAATAAATAATTACCCGGCTCTCGGACCAGCAATTGGGTATCGCGCCCAATTTCATTGTTTTGGAAAAACCAGTGGATTTGACCTCCCGCAGAGCCCCGGGCTGATAATATGGCTTCACCAGCGGTACAATTGATGTTGGTGGTAGCGGATTCAACTCGGGCGTTAGGAATCAGTGGATTGCGGTTTACCAGCACGGTATCCGTAGCGACACAACCGTTGGTTGAATTCGAAACCCGAAGCAGGTATCGACCTTCACAATTGATGTTGATAGACGCAGCAGTAGAATCGGGAATGGTACATGGCCCCCTCCAGGTGTATTGGATGTCGCTTCCTGTTGCAGAGCCCCGTGCAGAGAGGGTCACGCTGGGTCTGCTACAAGTTAACTCCTGATCGGTCCCGGCTTGAACTACCGGAGGAATCCGGTCATTGTTGACCAGCACACTATCCGTGGCAAAACAACCATTAAAAGTATCCCGTACCGTAAAAAGATAGACGCCAGGCTCCAAGGCATTAGCGGTAAGACTATCCACCCGGGCGCCAATCACCCCATTGCGGGTCGACCAGGTGTAGGTCATCCGGGGGCCAGTAGTCACGTTTTGTGCTTGTAAAGTTCCCTGAGGTGTTTTACAATCCAGGGCAAAGGCCGCACCTGCGTCCGCCCGCAAAGTCATGGTATCGATAAAAACATTGGCGGGTGCTTCAGACACACAACCATTTTGGCGATTGGTGGCGCGCAGAATGTACTGACCAGGTTTGTTTACGGTGATTTTTAAAATAGTGTCTGTAGAAACGATTCCTCCCCCAACCGGGGCTGTCCATTTTAGCCGGATGAACTGCGCTCCAGCCGAATCCAATTCTGCTGGAATCACAAGAGATGGGTTGGCACAGGTCAATGTTTGATCACCGGTAACCGTAGCCTTGGGCTTCACCTGGTTGCTAAATACCTCAACACTATCTTCCGCAGTACAACCATTGATTTTGTTGCGTACGGTGATTTTGTAAAATCCTGCACAACTCACCGTGACCAATGGCTGCCGGTTACTGCCAATGATGCAAGTACCCGACCATTCGTATTCAAAGTCGGCCCCACCGGAGGAATTTAAGCCATTCAAGCGCAAGCGGGGGTTTTGGCAGGTCAATATATCGACGGCAACACCTGCATCGGCCACAGGCACTGCGCTATCATTCCTTACTGTTACTTCTGCTGAATCCCGACATTGGGTGATGCTGTCCCTCACGACAAGTTTATAAGTTCCCGGGCCCAAAATACTGAGCCGATTCCGATTGGCCGCCCCCACGATTTTACCATTGCTGGTGCTCCATTTGAAGACCAGTGTGCTGCCCAAAGATCCAGTTCCATCCAACTCTGCAGCAGGCTGGGTACAGGAAAGTGGGGCGGGTGCAGCAATGACTGCCCTCACAGTGGTGCTGCTGTCTTTGACGGTAACAACCGCGCCGCTGGTACAGCCATTGGCCTGGTCGGTAACTTCGAGGGCATAAGAACCTGCCCGGTTGACGGTAATGCTCGGGCTTGTTGTTGACCCAGTGATGTTTCCACCACTCAAGGTTGTCCAATCGTACAGCAAGGTGCGATTGGAGGGAGTTACCCGGGAATTGAGGGTTACCGATCGATTGATGCAGTTTAGTTCACGTGGAACATCAATCGACACCCGAACCGGGGTAGTGTCCGCCGCAACCGTGATGGTATCCAAACTGACACAATGGTTGACGGTATTGGTTACAGCAAGTTCGTAGGCACCCGCCCGACGCACCTGCGTCGATAAGGCACCTGGACTGGTCACAGCTTGGCCACTCAAACCTCTCCAGCGGTATTGAAAATTCGGCCCCTGGCTTGATCCCGCTCCATTTAAGCTAATATTGGTGTTGGTACAGGTGATAGTGCCCCCTCCCCCGGCGATGGCGATGGGTGGGTTGGTATTTTGGATGACCTGAATATTGGCATTGTTTGAGCAGCCATTGCGGGAATTGTCAATTTGCAGATTGTAAAAACCAGGGCCGCTAACAATCGCCGAATCACGATCCGTAGCGCCTTCAATACGTCCGGTGCCGCTGGTTGACCAGCGATAAATGAAGTTAACTTTGGCTTTACTCGTATCTGGTGCATGAAGCGTTATCCGGGGGGTGCGACAGTCCAGGGTGTCCAGGCCACTGATATTGATGACAGGTTTAAGGGTATCCGCAGTAATGATGATGCGTTTGCGATTCCCGCACACCCCCTGCTTCGTAATGACTTGTAAATAATAGGTGTTCGGAGTAGTCACAACAAAATGAGAACTGTCACCAATAGCGTTCCCCATGTTGTCTTCCCAGCGGTAATTCACCTGCCCCACTGGAATCGAACGAGTACCATCCAATACGATTTGTTTGCGTGTACAGGTAAGCACCGTATCGGGAGCGGTGATGATGGAGGTAGGGCTTATAAAATTTAAGGTCAGACGGATTAAACTATCACAGCCCTGACTGGACACCAGGGGAATGATGTAAACCCCTGAAGTGCTAAAACGTTGCCCGGCTACCACCACCGAACGGCCAGAACAGGTTTCAATCGCCGTATCCCGAACCGGAATCGCAGGCAGTACACGTAAATTTAATGCAACGATGCTGTCACAACTGCTGCGCGACTGGAGGGTATCTACGTAATTGCCCGTTGTTTTATACAAAGAAGTTCCTATTCGGACTGAATCGCCTGCACAAATGGTACTGTCCAGGTTTACCCTCAATACCTTTTGAACTTGCACGGGAACAACGACTAAACTATCACAACGTCCCGGCTGGTTAAAGTTTACATAATATCGGCCAGTTGTTTTAAAACTTTGGCCATTGACGACCACTGAATCACCTTCACATAGCACTTTGAGGGGCAATACGGTTGAATCATTGCGTGGAGCGATGGTCACGTTGACACAACTACTGGTCATTTCCCCACAAAATGGTGCAGCATTCCCTAGTAATCGATTGCGTAAAGTGTCCAAACGCAGGACATTATTGGGTGCTGGAAACAAACTGGAGTCTTTGCGCGCATAAGAGACCCCACAGACTTGATAATTGCCTGGAGTCAATCGGCGCAAATCCGGGATTGAGTCGTAGCGTTGCAGGACCATATCCCGCCCGATTGCATAGGTGTAGCCAAACTTGCTGGAATCGGGTTTCACCCCGCTGTACGTTGGGGCGAGTGCCAGGTTAAGATCATTATCGTATTGGCAGGCGGAGACGTTGTTGAGGTTGTTCAAAACACCTGCATCGGCAAAACAGCAACGTTGCCCTCTTTTGTCACAAAATTGAATGTCCAATTCAAAAAGCCTGCTAGAAATCTGTGTGCTGGTTAGTGTTTTTAATTTCAATTTCCAGGTACCATTGACAGGTCCGGTATTGAATTCTTCCAAACAACCCAGATATGGAAAATAGGAGCCTCTAATTCCCTCGGAACCAAATGGGTTCGTGCTGTTGTTCCAACGTGATCCATACGGCAGCTGGGGCATTGGGGTGGTACCCAGGCAACGCACAAAGTTTACATTCCAGGTACCACCCAAGGTAGCTGGTGAAACCGTGGCATTAGGGCCTATCAGCTGTACAGTGGTGCCTGCGGGAGAAGTCAGCCATACTTCAAAATCGGTAATCGAGTTGTGGCTAAAGCGCATTTTTACGCCACAAACTCCTTGGCCTGGTGTCGCCAAATTGTTATTGATGACATCAAAAACTTCAAAGGAATATTCAACCGAATCGTTGGCAGGAATACGTAAATAAGGCGCTTCAATCGGGCAGTTTTGACCCCACAGCCAGCCGTTCAGCAGAATTGTAAATAGAGTAAGGCAATGCTTCATTGTAGCACACAGTTAGTCCACAGAAATTAAGGTAGCGTAAAGGGTCTTGGAAGAAATTAATCCGTTGCCAATAGAGGGAAACAACATCAACACATTGAACGAAGCTTTACAGTGCTGCGGTATTTATGCACTCAAAGTTAGTATAATTCGGTAAGGACGCTACCAAAAATTTTAATATCTCTGTCAAGTGATGGCAGAGCATGTATCTTTGCGGGGCATTATTGTAAAAATCAAACCATCACCAATGTTTTCAGCCATGCGTAACATCATTATTATCCTTTGTTGTTTGGGGTTCATGAGCCTGGACATACAAGCCCAAAGCCTGACCAGAAGTACCGACAAAGAAAAAAAAGTCAGCAGCAGCAATAGCCGCATCTGGTATGGGGGGAACGTACCCTTGGGTTTGGGATTTGGTTCCTCTACCCTGATTCAGTTTGGCCTCAGTCCAATGTTGGGCTATAAATTAACGCCGGATTTTTCGGTGGGACCCCGGGTAGGTTTTTTATACAGTTATTACAGTCAACGTTTGTTAAATGGTCAAGTGGAGCGGGTGCAACCACTATCCTGGTCAGCAGGAGTTTTCAGCCGATACAAGTTTGTGGATCGCTTTTTTGTACACGCGGAATACGAATACGCCAACGAGGCTGTACCTTATTACACCTCTAACGGATTTGAGGTGCAACGGTATAACGCCAACAATTTGCACCTTGGTTTAGGCCTGTTGCAAGGGGGAGGTGGCGCAATGCGGAGCGAGATCCTGTTGCTGTACAATGTTAATCCGAGTCCGCTCTCTTCAAAATCGCCGCTATCCTTACGCTTTGGGCTCAATTGGCATTTCTAGTTGACCTGGATGCTTTTGCCCAAAACAAAACGGAAATTAATCTCGCGCAAGGTGGCGATGAGGGTCAGGCTGGTGTCATTTAAGGTTTCAATTTGATAATCAGCATCCATTTCGCCACCGCGCTGCAACAACATTTGTTTTTTCAACTCATATTGCGCTTCGGCAGTAGATCCAGACATGTTGGTGATCATTTTCCCGTCGCCAAAAAATTCGAAGAACAAACCTGCCAGGTCTTCTGATTTTTGTTCGTTCCGAAAGCCTTCCCTTAGCTCCCAACGGCCCAATAAATCGGCTTGCTCTATTTTGGGTTCATTTTTACAAGCGTGAATGCCAATGGAAACCAAAGAGAGAAGTAATGTAGATGCAATCAATCGTTTCATGGAGTGAGTATTAAATAAACTGGGGCAAAAATAAGAAGAATCTACGATTTGGGATGTCGGATTTGGGATGTCGGATTTCGGTAGTGGGTTGCCCTAAACTTTAGCGATAGAAAAAATCCATCGGTGTTTCAAATTTGAAAGGCCATCCTTCAACAACCAAAAATCCTGAGCACAGGGCAACCGAAATCCGAAATCCGAAATCCCACATCCGAAATCCGACATCCCCCATCCGAAATTACTTGGCTTCTTTTACCGCAAAAGCAATTTGAACATTTTCCCAGGCAATGTTGACTTCTCCTTTATCCGATACATCAATCGCCAGTTGCTCAACCAGGAGTTTGGTTTTGCCAGGTTTTACGGTAACCCGCAAAGCGTCCATGTCTTTTTTATAGCTGTAGGCACCCCATTGGCTGGCTTCTTTGTTAAAAACGACCACCCATTCTTTTTCGCCAGGGATGGTAAACAAAGAATATTTGCCTGCTGCCAACTTTTGGCCTTCAATCAAAACTGGTTTGTTCACCTCAAAAGTGGTGGCCTCATTGGCACCAGTACGCCAAACTTTTCCATAAGGAACCAATGCGCCCCAAATGGTACGCCCCTTTACCGAAGGTGCATTGTACACAATGTTGATGCTGAGCGAGTCCAGCATACGAGTGGCAGTTTTAAGAGGGCTAGGCCGCTGGGCTTTTTGGTCTTGAGCCTGTAGCGCGGTGGATGCAAAAATGGCCAACACCATTGTTAAGGCCATTGTGATTTGGTTGAAACGCATACTGATTTGTTTTTTTTAAACAGTCCTGTGAATAGATATTAGACTCTAGAATTTAGACTTTAGTAACAGAACATGCCGATACTTGGTTGATTATTCCACGGCAGC
>JAAFHQ010000183.1:0-4179 GCA_013298445.1 Chitinophagales bacterium
TTCAATTTCCTGATGCCCTGGCGCTTTTTGCAATTTACCGGGGCCAAAAGACTGCTCAACCAGCTTGGCATTTTTGAGGGCAATGTCCAACAGGTTCCTTTTCCCTGTGGCCTCGTACCAGGCAACTGCTGCTTCGTACAAGTGACCTGCGTTGTAGAGTTCATGGCTGAGGTCGTCTTCTTTTGCCCAACGGGGGCCAGTTAGCCAACTCAGGTTCGCTCCACGCGCATCTACGTTGGCGACTAAATTGGGATTGTTGCGGCGTTCCACAATGGTGCGGAAGGTATAGAGGTAGCCATCGGGCTCTTGCGCAGCACCGATGATGGCAATGAGGCTGTCTACTTTGGCTTGAAGTTTGGGATCAGCTTTGGTTTGTAAGGCATAAGCAACCCCCTCGATCAATTTGTACAAATCCGTATCGTCGAATGGGAAAACCGAGCAGACCCGATCGGGGTTGCTGGCGGCAGCCATTTCGAAATTTTTCACCCGGCCTGTCTCCTGATTTTTGCGAAAAACGTGTGGAATTGTCGAATTGCGAACCACTTCCAAGCGTGGTGCCCAAAGTTTGTCCTGTAGTTTTACCTGGTGGAATGGAATGGCTTGAATAGGGTAGTGGTGGGCGTGATCGTGTCCCTTTTGGGCGATCAGACCACTTGCAAGAATGCTGAATAGGAGGGTGTATACGGTTTTCATGGTTAGCAGCGATACGGTTTATGGATATCGATGGGGCTAAGTTAGAAAACTTTGATAATTGTAAAAGCGACAATTATAAAAGATGAACTTATTATTTACCCGTTACTAAATCCTCGGCTTTTCCTTAACTTTGCCGCACATTTCCCTTAGCCACCCGAAGGCTAAAACAAAAAAAGATGGAATTACTGGCACCCGCCGGTTCTTTTGAAGCGCTCATGGCTGCGATGCAGGCCGGAGCGAACTCGGTGTATTTTGGGGTAGAACAACTCAACATGCGTACGCGCTCCTCGAACAATTTTTTGGTAGAAGACCTGCCAGAGATTGCCCAACGCTGTAAGGCTCAAGGGGTAAAAACTTACCTTACCCTGAATACGATCATTTACGATCACGATCTGGCTTTGATGAAAAAAATTGTGGACGCCGCCCGCGAAAATGGCATCACTGCGCTGATCGCTTCGGATATCGCGGTGATGAACTATGCGCGTAAAACGGGCATGCCGATCCACATTTCTACCCAATCCAACATCACCAACATCGACACAATCGAGTTTTATTCCGCCTATGCCGATGTGATGGTGCTTTCGCGTGAACTCACCTTGATGCAGGTTGCTGCGCTCACGCGGGAGATTGCCCGTCAAAACATCACCGGACCCTCGGGTAAACTGGTGCGCATCGAAATTTTTGGGCACGGGGCCTTGTGTATGGCGGTATCTGGGAAGTGTTATATGAGTTTGCACAGCAATTTTTCATCCGCCAATCGGGGGGCTTGTATCCAGAATTGCCGCCGTTCTTACATCGTGACTGACAAAGAAAGTGGAACAGAATTCGAGGTAGACAACGAGTACATCATGTCAGCCAAAGACTTGTGCACCATCGATTTTTTGGATAAAGTGGTTGAAGCCGGGGTAGCGGTGCTCAAAATTGAAGGACGGGGGCGCAGTGCCGATTATGTGTATACCACCACCAAATGTTATCGTGAGGCATTGGATGCGCTGGACGCCGGCACTTACTCGCCAGACCGCTTTGAGGAATGGAAAACCCGACTGGCGACGGTGTACAATCGTGGGTTTTGGGAAGGTTACTACCTGGGGCGTACCATGGGGGAGTGGAACAATGAATACGGCTCCAAATCCAGCAAGCGTAAAATTTACCTCGGCAAAGGGGTGAAGTACTTTGAAGAAGCCAAAGTGGCGGAGTTCAATCTGGAAGCACAAACCCTGAAAGTAGGCGACGAAATCCTTGTCACTGGACCAACTACTGGAGTGATTCAGCAAAAAATTCAGGAGCTTAGAGTCAATGGACTGAAAGCAGAACAGGTCAAACGTGGAGAGAACTGCACCTTCATTCTACCTGAAAAAATTCGCCCTTCGGATAAACTCTATAAAATTGTTGACCAAAATCATCCCCTTGCCTGTAATACCTCTTTTCCCATCTCAAATTCCTGCCTTTTTTTTAACCTTGCAAACAAACCAAATTGCAAGCCCTAACTGATTATGAAAACCGACATCGAAATCGCCCAATCTGCCACCCTGCGCCCGATTGCCCAATTGGCCTCCAAATTAGGCATCCATGAAGAACAAGTTATTCCTTATGGCCGCTTCAAAGCCAAAATACCCTATGAGAACATTGACGAAGCCAAAGTAGCCCAAAGCAAACTTATTTTGGTCACTGCGATTACTCCAACCAAGGCGGGAATTGGCAAAACCACAGTGGGCATCGCCCTTGCTCAAGGCTTGCACAAACTGGGTAAAAACGCCATTCTGGCCCTACGCGAGCCCTCCCTCGGTCCTTGTTTTGGCATGAAAGGTGGCGCTTGCGGCGGCGGTTATGCCCAGGTATTGCCGATGGAAGACATCAACCTCCACTTTACCGGCGATTTTCACGCCATCACCAGCGCCAATAACATGATTGCGGCTCTGTTGGACAATTACCAATACCAAAACCGGGGAACCGACAAAGCCCTGAAACAAATCACCTGGCGGCGGGTATTGGATGTCAATGACCGTTCCCTGCGCTACATTGTTACGGGCTTGAATGGTACGAACAATGGCATTCCGCAAGAAGCAGGTTTTGACATTACCGCCGCTTCAGAGATTATGGCGGTGTTCTGTTTAGCGACGAGTTTGGAAGATTTGCGCAAGCGCATCGATCAGATTATTTTGGGCTATACCTTTCAAAATAAACCCTTTACTGTTGCTGATTTGGGGGTGGGTGGAGCCATCACCGTATTGTTGAAAGACGCACTGGATCCTAATTTGGTGCAAACCCTCGAAGGCGGCGCCGCTTTTATTCACGGTGGCCCTTTTGCCAATATTGCCCATGGTTGTAACTCGGTTTTGGCCACCAAAATGGCGATGACATATGGGGATTATGTGATCACCGAGGCGGGGTTTGGGGCAGATCTTGGGGCGGAGAAATTTTTGAATATCAAGTGCCGTAAGGCGGGTTTGCAACCCAGTGCTACGGTTTTGATTGCCACCTCTCAGGCGCTGAAACTGCATGGTGGTGTCCCATTGGATGTCATCAAAGAACCCAATCTAAAAGGTTTGCAGGAAGGATTAAAAAACCTGGAGCGGCACCTGGAAAACCTGCAAAACTTTGGGCAAAGTGTGGTGGTCACCTTTAACCAATACCATTTTGATACAAGTGAAGAAATGGATTTTACCGCCGAGTGGTGCCGGGCGCGTGGGGCTGATTTTGCGCCCAATAATGGTTTTGCTGAGGGCGGAGAAGGGGCAAAACCCCTGGCTCAAAAACTGATTGAGGTAGTGGAAAAGCGGCCATCTCAAGCCTTGAAACACACCTATGCACTGGAGGACAAAACCCCGGAAAAACTGCACAAAATTGTCACCCAAATTTATCGGGGCAGGGGAGTGGAACTCGGGAAAAATGCCCAAACCGCTTTGAAAAAAATCGAATCTCTGGGCTTGTCTCATTTGCCAGTCTGCATCGCTAAAACCCAATATTCCTTCAGTGATGATCCCAACCAAATTGGCCTGGCGACAGATTTCACCCTGCACATTGAAAACTTGATCATCAATCGGGGCGCGGGTTTTATCGTAGCAGTAGCCGGAGAAATGATGCGGATGCCGGGTTTACCTAAAGACCCTCAGGCCTTGCATATTGATATTGTGGATGGAAAAATTACCGGATTGAGCTAAAATTGTATTGACAATTTCAAAGATTACACTAACTTTGTGTTTCAAAGTACTTCAAAATGACCCAACCGCAGCACCAACAATCTTTGGATACCCTCAAAGAGATCCGTTCCCTGATGGAGCGATCTTCCCGCTTTATTTCCCTTAGTGGGTTGTCCGGGGTTAGTGCAGGGATTTGTGCATTGATCGGAGCGGCTTTGGCAGGCTTGTATTTGGGGCGTTTTGACCGCCATGAGTTGAGTTATGAACACCTGGCCGAACTGGAGCGTTGGGGGCTCAAAGCGGGTGTATTTTTTGCTTTAGATGCTGCACTTGTTCTGGTTTTCGC
>JAAFHQ010000183.1:4189-9256 GCA_013298445.1 Chitinophagales bacterium
TCGCGATTTTGTCGGCTATTTATTTCACGACCCGGGAGGCAAAGAAAAAAGGCCAAAAAATCTGGGATTCCTTAACCCGGCGTTTGATCCTGAGCTTGGCTGTTCCGGTGGCGGTTGGAGGGATTTTCGTATTGGCCTTGTTGTACCATGGTTTGGTGGGCTTAGTGGCACCTAGTACTCTGGTGTTTTATGGCCTGGGCTTGGTCAATGCCAGCAAATACACCCTGGACGATGTGCGTCAATTGGGATATGCTGAAATCATTCTGGGGTTGATTACCTGTTTCAATATAGGTTATGGGCTGGAGAGCTGGGCACTCGGATTTGGGGGCTTGCACATCGTCTACGGCCTTTACATGTACTACAAATACGAACGCTCCTAAGATAATAGCATGAAAGTACTCATCGAAGGTTTGAGCGATACATTTGACAATCGGGTGCGGCTGGGGGTGATGTCCATGCTGATGGTCAATGATTGGGTGGAGTTCACTACCTTTAAAACCATGCTGGATTTGACCGATGGGCGTTTGGCCAGTCACCTCAAAGTGCTGGAAGCTGAGGCTTATATTGAAGTGCAAAAACAATTCATCGGGCGCAAGCCCAATACTTCTTATCGGGCAACGGCGCTGGGCCGCAAAGCTTTTAATGACCATTTGGATGCCCTGGAAAAATTGCTCAATCTGCGTAATCAGAATGGGCCTGAAGCAGTCGAAAAAAAGGAGTAGCAAGAGTTGTGATTTTTTTTTGACTTAAACTTTGAAATTCAAAGTACTTTAAAAATATGAAGAATCTAATGATCAATGAAAACCTGAGTTGGCCTGTGCGGAGCCTCAATGGCCAATTGTGGATTAGCCTTTTACTGGGTGGGGGCGCCACTTGGTACACCTTGCTATTCTGGAAGGCCCAATTAGGGCTCAACGCACTGTTGTTTTCCGGTTTTTTATTGCTGGCAGTGTGGGTGTTGTACCCGGAAATGAGATCGGCCCGACGGATTTGGCTGGCGATGGCAGGTGTATTGCTGAGTGCTATCACGGTGGTTTGGCAACACTCCCTTTTAGCCCAATTGACGCATGTGGTGTCGATTTTCCTTTTGCTGGGTTTTGCACAGGCACGCGAGTTGCGGTTTTTAGGTTTTGCCATAGTGTTGGCTATCAGTAGCTTGTTGACCATCCCGGTGACCTGGTGGCGTCGCTGGGAAAGGCAATACAAGGACACTTTTCGAAACATTAGCACCTGGACGTATTTGGCCATTTTTCCGCTATGCTTGCTAGGCATGTTTTTTACCATTTATTACTTTGCCAATGCTGAGTTTGCGGGTTTGGTGGATTTAATTTTAAGTTGGTGGCCAAAGATCAGCCCATGGAAAGCCCTGGCTTTGTTTTTACAAGGTATGTTGTTGATTAGTGTCCTGATCTGGTCTTCGGTTTGGACGCCAGAAATATTGGAACAAGAACAAGGCTATTCCCTCAAAAAAGTGCACAAAAGGCCAAGTCTGAAAGCATTTATTCCTACCCTGGCGCTGCGGCGGCATTATTATTCAGGGGTATTGAGTTTTGGATTGTTGAATGTATTGTTGCTGGTGGTCAATATAACCGACATCAAAGGTGTATGGTTGAATCAGTACCAGCACAGCGCTGCCGAGTTGAGTGAGTTTGTGCACCAGGGTACTTATTTGTTGATTGCGGCCCTGGCTTTGGCCATGGGGGTCATCGCCTTTTTTTTCCGTGGCAACCTGCATTTTTTGCAAAAAAACCAAAGCCTGAAAACCCTGGCGTACACCTGGATCCTGCAAAACACCATTTTGGCTTTGTCGGTAGCCTGGCGCAATTACCATTATATTGCGGAGTATGGCCTGGCTTACAAGCGTTTGGGGGTATTGTGGTTTTTGGTATTGGTCATTTTGGGACTGTATTCTTTGTATGTGATGATTCAGGAACGGCGTTCCTTGTATTACCTCTGGGTGGTCAACGCCTGGTTTTTGTACGCGAGTTTGTTGCTGACGAGTATGGTCAATTGGGATGTGCTCATCACGCGTTACAACCTGCATCAGGCACGGCATGACACGATTGACAGTGAGTTTTTGTTGCGGGAAGTTTCTGATAAAAATCTGCCTTTGTTGTTGAATGAACACGCATTGCTACAAAAGAGAAGCAATTTAGATCCTCGTTTGGTAGACCGGAAATTGCAGGCAAAAATTAAACGTTTTGAACAGCGGCAGGCCAAGTTGGATTGGCGGGGATGGAATTGGGCGGATGTCAAAACGGCTAGGGTGTTGTAACTAAGGTGTTCTAAGGTGCCTAAGGTGGTTCAAATTAAACATGTTCTTTTTGAACCACCTTAGGCACCTTAGAACACCTTAGTTACAACAGTTCAATAGAATTTGCTTCAAATCCGTTTAGTCTTGCTATTTTTGGGGCAAAATAAGCCACCCTTTGAGCCAACTTCGCTACTTCGTTCTGCACAAACCTTATGGTTATTTGAGCCAATTCACCCCGGAAGAAGCCGGGCAATTGACTCTGGCGGATTTGGGCCCTTTCCCGCCCGATGTTTATCCCATTGGCAGACTCGATCAAGATAGCGAAGGCTTGTTGTTGTTGAGCAACGATGCCAAACTCAATGTGAAATTGCTCGACCCACGCCATGCCCATTGGCGGACCTATTGGGTACAGGTCGAAGGAAATCCTAGTGCCGAAGCGCTCCAACAACTGCGCAGCGGCGTCGACATTCGCATCAACAAAAAAACACACCGCACCATCCCCGCCAAGGCAAAGGTGTTGGAACCTCAACCCGGGGTCGCTGAGCGCAATCCACCCATCCGTTACCGGGCGAATATTCCGGAAACCTGGCTGGAGTTGTCTTTGCAGGAGGGAAAAAACCGCCAAGTGCGCCGCATGTGCGCCAAAGTGGGTTTCCCGGTATTGCGTTTGTTGCGGGTAAAAATTGAAAACCTGGCCCTGGGGGAATTGCCATTGGGCGCCCATCAGGAATACACACAAACCGAAATTTATCAGGCCCTAAAAATCAAATAAGCCCATGTTTTTAAGGATAGAAACCCTGCCCAGTAAAAAGCTGATGGGAAAACAATTGCTAATGAGTTTTGGCCAGGATCGCACCGGGGTGTTGTGGGGTAGCTTTATGCCCCATCGAATGAAAATCCAAAACAAACTGGACAACAATTTATACTCCATGCAAATTTTCAAGTCGCCGCCGAGTTTTCAGGAGGATGTTGAATTTGTAAAATGGGCGGCAGTAGAGGTGACAGATTTCGAGATAATCCCCGAAGGAATGGAGACTTATGAACTGGCTGGTGGTTTGTATGCGGTATTCCAACACAGTGGGCCAGCCAGCGCCTTTCAAAAAACTTTTAACTTTATATTTCAGGAATGGATGCCCAACTCGGGATACATACTTGACCATCGCGAGCATTTTGAACTGTTGGGTGAAAAATACAAGAACAACGACCCGGAGTCGGAGGAGGAGATTTGGATACCAATTAAAGCTAAAATTTAGCGAAAATGGGTGAATTTTTGGTGCTTACACCCTGAGGTGAACCTCTAAGGTGCTCTTAGGTGTCTAAGGTGGTGAAAAAATGTGCTCTTCGCGCAAGCGCGCAAGAGCTTTTTTATTGAACCACCTTAGACACCTAAGAGCACCTCAGGTATGGTAAGCTATAGAATTGGAAGATTATTTGAAGAAGGAGTATCACTGTGGGTAATTAGGAATGTTCAAACCCAAAATAATATCGTGTTTGGCCACCCACAAACCATTCCCGTTTTTTACCAGTTTTAAGATGCCGTTCCCGCCCCGATTTGCATGGCCCTTGCGCCGTTCAGGCGTCATGAAAGGATCATCGTCGAACAAAAACTCATCGATGTAATAAGGCTCTTTCAACTTGGGCTCTTTGATGGTCACGTGGATATGGGCCAGAATATCGGTGCCAGGGTAGGAGGCTGGCCGAATGGTATAAATGGCGTAATGCCCATCTTTGTCACTTTTTACCCAGCCACGTAAGTACCCATGCCGCTCGGCACCCTTGGGCACAGATGCATTCGGGGTATAATTTCCTTTGGTATCGGTGTGGTAATAATAAACCACTACGTTCGGAGCAGGTGTTTTGCCATCTTGCTGGTAAACTATGCCTTTGATGAGGATTTTACTAGCTCCTTTCTCATCCCAACCCGCGCTGGTATCCACACTGTTCATGGCTTTGGGGATGCCCAAAAACAGCAGATTGCAGCCTTCGCAGGGGCCGCCAACTTTGGGTCTGGCCTTGGTTTGCGCCTGTGTAGCTATGCTGATGCTTAGAAATGCCAGAAAGTAGAAGTAGGAGATACGGATCATGATGAGGTGCTTTATACTCACTACTGTACATTTTGCTTGGAGGACATGAATTGCCACGTGCTTTAGCGCGTGGATTGAGATCTCTCCGCATGATCGGGCTTTAGCCCAAGCCATGATTTTAAAGCTGGGGCTAAAGCCAAAACCGTAGGATGTTCCGATGACCCCAGGCTGAAGCCAGGGGCAATTCATGTCCTCCGAGCAAAATGTACAGTAGTATGATTTTTAAAGAAGGACAAACCCAACCTTAAACCGTTGCAAACCTACCGGAATCAATGGGCAAAATCCACCTCAAAATTCCCTTTGATCCGCTCCATCGGTGGATTGTAATAGCCGTATTTGATCTCCGGAAATTCTTCCTTGATCAATTCCATCACCTGCTTGATGCCCAGAATTTCACCGGAATCTGGCAAATTGATCCTGCCCAGGTACCAGTCGGGGTCGATGTTGAAGTTGCGCCACTGGATCATTTTCAGGCCCGTATCTTTGATGAAAGCGCGTAGCGCTTCGTATTCCTCCACCGAGTCGGTTTGGCCGGGGAAAGCAAAGTAGTTGATGCTGGTCCAGCCACCGTAACGGTTCACAATTTTGATCGATTCAGCCAGAGCATCAAAATCGTAGTTGTTGGGGCGGTAATAAGGTGTGTAGATGTGGCGTTGCAGGGAGTTGGTGCTGACCCGGATGCTGTTCAGCCCCACTTTGCATAAGGCTTCTACGGCATCGGGCTTGCTG
>JAAFHQ010000184.1 GCA_013298445.1 Chitinophagales bacterium
CAGCACTATTTGTGGATGTTCTTTGGCAATGTCGTTGAGGTTGTTGGCTACCGAGCGGCGCACGGTTTCGGCGGGGTCGTTTTTGAGTTTTTCCAAAATGGGTAAAATGGGCGCCGGGTCGCGTTTAAGCGCAGGCACACCCATGCCCCAGGGCAAACGTGGGCGAATGCCTTCACTGGCCAGGCGGCGTACCATCGGACTGGGGTGATCGGCCCAAGCCAACATCTGGGCGTACATCCGCTCTGGATACTTCAGCAAAAAAGGCCGTACTGTAAATTCACAACTGCTCCAGCGGGTTACCGTTTCGATGGCGGGAATGGAGGCATCTGGGTCCTCTACGCCGTGGGCTTCGATGAATTCGGGTAAAAAAATCCACTGAAAGGTCAGTTTTTCTCCGTGTTGATCGATGTAGGATTGGGTGACGGCGCACACGATTTTGAGGGCATCGCGATAAGCTGTAGGCAAACAGGCTCGGAGCGCGTGAGCGATGTGCCGGGTGCGTTGTTTGAGCTCAAGACCTTCGTAATGCTCGTCGAAGACCTTTTCCAGGAAGGCCGTGGTGGAAAAATCGGGCCATATTGTTTTGACAAGTTCTGCAAAAGGGCGGATCAGGGGACGGGAGAAGATGTTTTTGAGTGGTTCAGGCATGAAGAATTAATTTGCCGTCAAAATAAACAAAAAATATAAAATAATAATTTTTTGCCACAAAAAAAGACAATGACAATAGGAGCTTTTAGTGCTGGCCCATTAAAGGCCAAGAATCTTGATGCCCTACCAAATAAATATCAACTACATTTGTCATTCAGCTTACCTAAAATACCTGAAATGCGTAACCCTTTACTCGGATTAATTTTTATGCTTTTTATTTCACTATTTGGTATTGAACTTTCTGCACAGAACGAATTTGATCGAAATGGTTTTGCAATCCGCTACCTCTCTTCGAACTTCCAATGGCCGTTGAATGAAGGTTGGAGCAATTTTAAAGAATTCAAAAGAGCAGGACTTGAATTTGAATATTTCCGTTACCTGAACAAATCCTTTGATCTGAGCGTACCATTGCGACTCTTTGGTGGAAACATCCCACCGGGTTTCAATGGCTCTACTAATCAAAAGGGCTACATTGGCCTTGATGCCATGATCAATTACAATATTGTCAGGGATAAGCTCATTAGCCCCCGATTGTATGTAGGAGCAGGTCTTCAAGCAACAGACTTAAAATCACTGTCCATCAATATACCCTTTGGATTGGGCTTGAATATTAAGCTGGATGAAGATGTATACCTGTCTAGTACCCTGGGTTACCATGCTAACACCGATGGGTTCAAAGATCACCTGATGGCTGGCTTGGGAATCCAGTTTTCCCTTGGTGGAAGACGCCAGGCAGCGCCACCCAAAGTGCTCGACCGCGATGGCGACGGTATCAGTGACGCTAGCGATAAATGCCCAGATGTGGCCGGTATTGCATCACTGATGGGCTGTCCTGACAAGGATAGCGATGGTATCACCGATGCTGATGATAAATGCCCCGACGTAGCTGGCCTTGGTTCACTGATGGGCTGCCCCGACAAAGACGGCGACGGCATTACCGATGCCAACGACAAATGCCCCGATGAGGCTGGCCTCGCCGAAAACAATGGGTGCCCTCCATCCGACACCGATCGGGATGGTGTGATCGACAAGGAAGACAATTGCCCCGACGTGGCCGGAACCAAAGCCAACAAAGGCTGCCCTGAGAAAATGATGGTTGTTACCGCCAAAGACAAAATTTCCGGAGAAATACTTCCAAATACAGAAATTGGGTTGGTCAATAGCAGCGGCCAAGTCATTAAAACCGGAACAACCAACAGTATGGGAGTCCTGGAATTTGCCAATTTGCAGCCCAATGACTACGTCCTTCAGGGCAAACTTTACGATGTGTCGCTTGAACCTGCTGGCATTAAAATGAATGAATTTAATGCTTCAACTGCGGTTCAGAAAACGATCTATTACAACGACCCCAATTTTATCGTGGAAGGCAAGGTATTCTATTGCAACACGCCCAATCCATTGCCGGCTGTTTCTCTCAATCTGAAAAACAAAGCCGATAACTTTATGAAAACCACGATTTCAGATGCGAGTGGGAAATACATTTTCCATCTTGCCTCAAGGGCTACCTATGAGCTGTATGCTAAAAAGGAAAGTTTCCTTTCACAGGTGGTCGAAGTGAATGCGAATACATACAACCGCAGCAAATCGTTATTTGTAAAATTGGAAATTTGTGCGGAGAAAGTGGATTGCGGAGACGCTATCCGTTTGAACAATATCCTATATGACCTCGGCAGTGCCAATCTGCGCCCCGATTCTTATGCTGACCTGAACAGACTTGTACAGTTTATGGGGGACAACCCTTCGGCAATAGTTGAACTATCTGCGCATACGGATAGCCGTGGCGGTGCCGACAGCAACCTAAAACTGTCTCAAGGCAGGGCTAACGCTGCTGCTAAGTACCTCATTTCAAAAGGCATTGCCGCCTCTAGGGTGCAGGCTCGTGGTTTTGGCGAGTCCATGTTGCTGAACAAATGCACCGACAGCGTGAAATGTAGTGAAAGCGACCACCAGGTCAATCGCCGTACTGAATTTAAGGTCGTGTGCCCCAAATAAACGGAGCTCAGGATTACAACCTTTGATAAACATACTCACTGGCGAATGATCTCCAAACATGAGTCATCCCAAAAATTCGGGATGACTCATGTCTGAAGATGGATTGAGGATTTATGAGAAGGTGGGATTTCGAAGGTTCGGCCTATATTGAATAGGCTTGAGGATGCAAGGACTAAACCAATTTACTCTACTAGTTCAATACGGATTTTTTCTACCTTTCGACCCTTTTCTTTACCCAAATCAATCAGTGTTTCTCTTTGGGCATCAATTTCAACAGGAACTCCAGGGTCATAATAATAGGCATAACGATTGTAATCACGAACGTCAATTTTTCCGGTATTGATGATTTGGGCCATCTCATTGCCCTTCTCCAGTTTCATTTGACCCAAAAATTCTGAAATCAGTCGTTTGGAGTCTTTAGGATTTACCTGTAATTCTTGAATGAGTACACAATAGTTTTCGTCAAAATCAACCTCCTTAAAATAGATTTTCCCATCAGCTTTTAAAGGCTCTCCTCCAATTAAGTTTGGAAGTAAGTCCTTGTATTTAAGCGTTTTTTTAACCTTAAACTCCGATCCAAGGGGGAAATGGAAATGGTGTATTTCTTTAAAAACCACTTGTTCAATTCCTTCTTTCGAGCCGTATACAGTAATCAAGGGCTGAAATGCTTGATCAAGGGCCTCCTTTTTGGCTACGCCATCAGCGGCCATAGCCTCTGATATGTCTTTAAGTAAAGACTGCATCATTGTTGAGATCTCTTGCCAATTTTCGATTTCGATAAATGCTCCCACTTCCGATGTTCGATAGATGACATGAGTCATTTGATACTTTGCCAATTTCTCCAATACTCTATCTGAAAGTTCAATATTATTGACCAATTGGGTTTGAAATGACCATTTGATTTTGTACGAATTTTCGGTTGAATCAATTACTTCAAAATTGGCCAAATAAGCAGTGGTATCGGTTTTAATCAGCTTATCTTCTTTCCATTGTTCGTTGATTTTACTTACCTTAAAGTTGTAAATGTCTCCTAAAGCCCAATAGGATACAAAAGGCACCGTCATTGATTTTGACTGTGAAAAACCGGAATTCATAAGCATCAAAATGAACCCGAAGATGAATAGTCGTTGCATGGTTTAGTAATTGTGCAGAAAATAAAAGAGCTCAATTCCTTAACGGCATTTTATTTATAACATTTTATTGGTGAATCAAGATTTCTTTACCGCCTCCAAAACCACATCCACACCCCATCCTTCGGCCGCAGAGTAATCAACGGCTGCGGTATCACCTCGTGCCCAGGCTCCAGGTCGAAATCATACCTTCGCGCCATCTCCGCAATCACCAATTGCATTTCCATCAGTGCAAAATGGTTGCCGATGCACAAACGCGGGCCACCACCAAACGGCAGATAAGCAAAGGCGGGGATTTTGGCGTTTTTGGCAAAACGTTCGGGGCGAAAATCTTCTGGGTTATCCCAATGCTCGGGGGAGTGGTGTGCGCCGTAAATGTAAGTCGCTACGATTGCACCCTTGGCAATTTTGATGCCATTGAATTCATCCGCTTCCACTGCCATGCGGTCGGTGATCCAGGCCGGCGGATAGAGGCGCAAAATTTCGTCAACCACCTGACTCAGGTATTCCAGTTTGGGGAGGTCTTCAAAAGCCACCGTCCGCTCACCCACGACTTGTTGCAGCTCTTCCCGGATTTTGGTGAGGGCTTCCGGGTGCTGACTCAACAAGTACCAGGCCCAGGCCAGGCCATTGGCGGAGGTTTCGTGGCCAGCCACAAAAATGATTTTCAACTCGTCCAGCAACTGCTGTTCGTTCATGGCCTCGCCGGTATCCTCGTAGCGGGAGTCGAGGAGCATTTGTAAGAGGTCGTCGCGGGTTTCGCCACTGTCCTGGCGTTGGTGCACCAGTTTGCGGATGGCGTCTTCGAGGTCGGCGGCGAGGGCTTCATGCTCCCTGGTTTTGCCACTCAAGGCCCGCCACCAATTGAGGTAAGGTTGGCGAATCAGCTGGATGACAAATGCCTGTATCTGGGTGATTTGCCCGCTCATTTTTTGCACCTGCTCCTCGGGCACACTGATGCTGAAGATCGAGCGCATGATGATGCTAAAGGCCATGTCCATCATGTGTTCGGCCATATTGACCGGGCCAGCTTTGATTTCTTCATCAAATTTGGCCAAACGCTCCTCGATCACCTCGTTCATCAAATGGGTGAGGCTGGCCAAACGCGAGCGGTGAAAACTGGGTTGAATCAAACGGCGTTGCCGCAACCAATGATCGCCATCGATGGTCAACAAACCCTTCCCTATAAAATGCCCCAAATGTTCGAAGTGAATCGGGGATTTTTTGTACATGCGGTGGTTCTTTTGCAGGATATGTTGGATGAAAGCGGGGTCGGCAGTGAAGGTAGCCGGAATGATGCCACCAATGTAAAAGCGATAGGTGTGGCCGTACTCAGCCATATTTCCCCGAATGGCCGTGAGGGGGTCGCGGAGGAATTTGAGCGAAGTGATCAGGGTTTTGAGGCGGGGAATGGTGGGGATATTGCTGGACATGGTGGTGGAATTTGAGTGTTGCACGAAAGGCCCTTTATTTTTAGCGATAAAATTAGAGCTGGGCACTTGTATCTGGTTTGATTCAACCAGGTTACCATACGCCCAAATATAAGCAATGCCCCAAACTTATCCCTTATCAATCAGAACGCCCTTAAGTATTGAGCGCAATATTCAAATTCAATGGGAGCTTAAGGTTAATTTTTTGGACTTTAACTTTTATCCTCTTGACAAGCTCAATAAAAAACAAAGTAATTGTGGGCTTGAATCATGCTAATTCACTATTGACTAGCTTATGCACCCATTTTTAAATCAATCCTATGAAAAAAAGGACATTGTATGTATTCATTTTATCCCTGTGGCTACTTACCAATTGGGCCAGTGCACAAATCAGTACAGAATATCAGCCAATGGCAGTAGAAGGGGCACATTGGATTTGTTATAAAGCCTATGATAGACCGTGGGGGGATGAGTATTATAGTTTGAGTATTCGAGGTGATACGGTGATAAATGGTCAAGTCTACAAAAAAATGTATCGTGATAACCTACTTATTGATCATGTTAATCAAAGGTTATCCAACCCACCAATTTTAGTTGACGTTTTGTTGATTGCTTTAATAAGAGATGATTTAGTCAAGAGAAAGGTATATGGAATTATTTTTCCTATTGCTAATCAATTTAGTACATGTGTTAGTGAAGAAGAGACAATATTATTTGATTTCAATGCTGGGCCTGGAGATACTTTACAATCGTGTTCTGCATTGCCTAAAATAGCAACACCACTAATAGTTGATAGCGTAAGCCTTAATAAGTATGAATGTTTTTTCACATACAAAAGTAATTATAACAATAATTTGTTTCGAACTTTAAACATTAAAGGATATTGGGAATCTAGGTTAGAGCAAAATAACATGAAGATTATGGAGGGCATTGGTTATAAAGGTTATGGTCCATTTTATGAACGATGGGGTGGAAACGGTGGGATAATTTTAGACTGGCAGAGGGTTGGAGGATTATTGTGCTATTGTGCTGGTACAAATGCGGATTGCAATATCATTACCTCAGCTAAAGAAATAAGCTACCTACCTATCCGTATTTTTCCGAACCCAGTAGAAGATCGGCTGTATTTTGAATCAAACAATTCGCCCTTTAAATCGCTGCGGGTGTATCATTCTAGTGGTTTGTTAATCAATGAATTATTGCTATTTTCGGCCAATAAAAATTACATCAATACTCATTTGCTTCAGCCGGGGCATTATTATTTACAAGGATTAGGTGAGGGAGGTGAGATTTACCTGGGGAAATTTATCAAATTGTGAAAGAGAGAAGTTGTGCATGGGCCGGCAATTTGAATCTACCTAGCTGACACAAGTATGTATCGCTGGAATAAGTCTCCGACTTGTTCCCATTATCTCTGCGTCTACAGACGCAAAGTATGCACAGTGGTAGGAGAAAAGTACTAACCAAAATCACTGATTGGCACTTTTTCCTTGGCATAGTGCATGCTCATGCGTCTGTAGACGCGGGGATAATAGGTGCAGGTCTGGAGACACTGCACCAGCGTTGTGTTTGGGGTATTAATTGGAAGACTCAGGCTAGCAAGGTAGTACAAGAAAAGAGGTTCTTGATGCTGAAAATGACCCTGATCTATACCACTATGAAGATAGATCAACAAATAGAAGTCACAAATATGAAAAAAAGAACTAATCAAAGCATACCCAGCCAAATTATTGGTGCCATATACAATAACGAGCTGGATAAATTAATTTCTTGGGCGACTATGAATGCTAAAAATACCATAGACAAGGACAATAGAACATTACTTTGTCATGCAGTGATAGCACAGAATTACCCTCTTGCAGAATGGCTATTGGAACAGGGATATGACCCTGATTTTGCAGATAAATTAGGTTGGACTCCTCTGCATTATGCGGCACAGAATTACCAAGTAGATCTTGGTCGTTTATTGATTTTGCATAGAGCAGATTTAGAAGTAAAGGATAATTATGGAAACACACCTCTTTGGCGTGCAGCTTTTTCATCACAAGGAAAAGGCGATTTCATAAAGCTTTTACTTGACAATGGAGCCAATCCAGAGAATGCCAATAGTAGCGGCATAAGTCCATTAAGCCTAGCTCAAAACATTGCTAACTATAACGTAAAGCAATTTTTTGATTCTAATTTGTGACAGAACACCCTGCTGGCACAAATGTATCGCTGGAATAAGGTCTGAAGACACTGTACCAGCGGTACGTTTTGTAAGTTGAATGGAAAAAACTTGAACTAGCGGAGAACTCAAGAACAACAAAGAGATACAATGAAAACAACCTTTGATTTTATTCCTTACTCAAACATTGGCCCAATCCGATTTGGGATGACCAAAAATGAAATCCTTCTGCTTTTTCCAGGTGAAAACTATGAAGAATTTTATAGAGGAGATGAAGATCCTGCCCCTACAGGTGTGATTGATCGCCTAGGTATTTTCATTTGTTATGATGAAGCAATGACTTGTGAAGCTTTGGAGTTTACACAATCTGCTGAATTTATATTCGAAGGTGTGAATCTATTCGAACAGACATATGCGAATATTAAAAACATCATAGGTCGCTACGACGCTGAATTTGAAGAAGATGAATCTGGTTTCACATCCTACAAACTAGGATTAGGGTGTTTTATCATTGATGAAACGGACCAAGACTTACCGCCGGAAGGAATAATTGCATTTAAAAGAGGGTATTATGATCTTTAAAATTAATTAGCGCACAATCGTGCGGATAAAAAGCCCTTCGAAAGTCTGAAACTTTCGAAGGGCGCGTCCTGGCGTTTTTTCTTCGCCGTTGGACTTTGTAATAACCTACCCCCTATTCCAGCATCGCCAAAAACTCATCCTCCGTCAAAATAGTCACCGTCCCCAGCTCCCGGGCCTTTTTCAACTTTGATCCCGCCTCGTCACCAACCACCAGAATATCCAGGTTTTTGCTCACGGCGCTGATGTTTTTGGCACCCGCGGCTTCGGCTTTTTCCTGAGCTTCTTTGCGGCCCATTTTGTTGAGGGTTCCAGTAAAAAGGATGGTTTTGCCAGAGAATACGGCCCCTTCAGCGGCGGCTTTGGGGCGGTCTTCCTCGGTTTGTTCCATATTGACCCCCAGGGATTCCATTTCGCCCAGCATTTCGATGTTGGTCCAGACCTGGAAAAAATCGATGATGTTTTTAGCTACAACCGGGCCAACGTCCTTGATTTTGGTGAAATCTTCAAATTGCCAGTCTGCGAGTTCCCGCACATGGCTGATCTCCGCTGCGATCAATTTGGATACCTTTTTGCCAAAGTGGTGGATGCACAAGCTGTACAACAAACGGTGAATGGGATTTTTCTTGGCTTTTTCAATGGCCGCCTCCAGGTTGGCTGCCGATTTTGGGCCAAAACCTTCCAATTGTGCCAATTGGGCGTAATCCAGTCTATACACATCCGCAAAATTGGTGACCCAGCCCAGTTCAAACAAGCGTTCCACGATTTGTTTGCCCATGCCATCGATGTCCATCGCATCTTTGGAAACGTGGAAGATAATGCGTTGCAGGTCTTGGGCGCTACACACACAATTGGGGCAACGCCAGGCGGCTTCTTCCCCCTCGCGCAGCAATTCTACCGGAATGTCGGTGGTGTTGATGGGACAAAACTTGGGGAAAACAATGGGAGTTTCGCTGCCATCGCGTAGTTCGTCCATGGCCTTGACGATGTAGGGAATCACGTCCCCGGCGCGTTCGACGAGTACGGTATCTCCCAGGCGCAGGTCGCGACTGGTGATGAAATCTTCGTTGTGCAGCGAAACCGAAGAAACGGTTACCCCGGCCAATTGTACCGGATCGAGTTTGGCCACCGGTGTAATCGATCCAATTTTACCCACCTGGTATTCCACATTGAGCAATTTGGTGGTAGCCTGCTTGGCCTGAAACTTAAAAGCAATGGCCCAGCGGGGGTGGTGGGAGGTGAAGCCCGAACGCTCTTGCAGCTCCCGACTGTTGACTTTGGCTACCATGCCGTCAAT
>JAAFHQ010000185.1 GCA_013298445.1 Chitinophagales bacterium
CCTGCAGCTTAATAACTTATGAGCCTACCGTACCACAAACCACCTCGCTGGGCGCAAAGATTGTTGACCTGGTTTCATCCTAAAGACACCCTAGAAGAAGTAGCGGGTGACCTGGAAGAATTTTATACCGATTGGTATCAACGAGTCGGGAAAAGGCAGGCCACGTTGCGCTACTTCTGGAGTGTATTGTCGGTACTGCCGCCTTTTGTACGCAAAAGAAAAAGAGAAAAAAAACATTATCCATCTTCAAATGTACACCTTGCCATGATCCAAAATTATTTCAAAATTGCTTGGCGCAATCTGGTTAAAAACAAAAGTATCTCTACCATAAACATCGTAGGCCTGTCGGTTGGTGTAGCCTGTTTTGCCTTGTTTATGTTGAACCTGATTAATGAATATAGTTTCGATCGTTTTCATGCTAAAGCGGAGCGTTTGTTTGTCGTGTACGAAGCCATTGGTGAAATCAGTGGTCAACCTGCTCAAAAAATGAGCAACCTGCCAATGCCACTTGGCCCGGCCTTAAAAGCCGATTTGCCCGACGTGAAACGGTTTGCGCGCTTGCAGGGTGGCGGTGAAACCTTCTATGTTCGTACCCAAAACGGAGTGGTGGAAGAACAGGCCGCTTTTGTCGACCCCGCATTTTTCGAGCTATTTAGTTTCCCTTTTTTATACGGCAACGCTCCTTCGGCGCTTGCTACCGCGAACAACGTTGTTTTGACCAAAAAAATGGCGCAAAAGCTATTTGGAGCATCCAACCCCATAGGCAAAACCCTGGAAATCAATATTGCCAGAGGAGATCAGTTTGAGCATTTTATGGTGTCTGCCATTGTCAAAGATTTGCCCTCCAATTCGAGCCTCCAGTTTGGTATTCTCATGCCCTTTGAAAAATTCGCCATGAGCGAATCCGGCAAGGCTATCGCCACCAATTGGGGGCAATTGTCTATGCAAACTTTTGTGGAATTGCGCCCTGGCTCCACCTTGCCCAAAGACCGGGCTCGCTTGGATCAGTTTTTCCTGAAATATTATCCCGATGTAGAAAAGTCACTGCGTACGGCTGGCCTGTGGAAAAAATCGGGACCTCCGGTTACTTTTGGCCTTTTACCTATTCAGGATCTGCATCATGACCCAAATTTAGGTACCAGTCCTACCCTTTCTTTGATTTTGCTGGCCATCGGCGGCATCATTTTGCTGATTGCCTGTATCAATTTTACGACGCTTTCCATTGGGCGTTCGGCAGGCCGGGCGCGGGAAATTGGGGTGCGCAAAGTGGTTGGAGCAAGTCGGGGGCAGCTTGCACGACAATATTTAGCAGAAGCTGTTTTGCTCAGCTGCGTTTCTACGGTAATAGGTTTAGGTTTGGCGGCTGCCCTTCTTCCGGTTTTTAATGATTTGTCAGACAAACACTTAATTTTTAATCTTCAACAATTCCCCGAACTTTTTTGGCTGGTTCCAGGCTTGGCCCTGTTGGTTGGCACTTTGGCAGGTATGTACCCAGCCTTTGTGCTGTCTGGTTTTTCGCCACTCGAAACCTTAAAAAGTAAATTGAAAATCGGTGGAGAAAATTGGTTCACCAAATCACTGGTCACTTTTCAATTTGTGCTTTCGGTTGGCTTTATGGCTTGTACGTTCATCATGCTCTGGCAAATGAATTTTTTACGCTCGAAAGACCTGGGTTTTGACCAGGAAAACATCGTGGTCGTGAATGCGAGTGGCACCACTGATCCGGTTAAAACACTCACCCATTTTCGCCAGTCGCTGACCAATCGCCCTGAAATTGTCGGCGTCAGTGGTGCGGAATTTTCGCTCGGTGCAGGTGCAATTGCGGGCAATACCCGGTTTGAGTATCAAGGGAGGACCACCGATATTTTTGAACATTTTATCGACGCCGAATACCTCAGTGTGTTGAAATTACCTTTGGTATCCGGACGCAATTTTGACCCAAAACGCGTGCAAGACACCGTAACTTCGGTTATCATCAATGAAACTGCCGTACGCAATTTGGGTTGGACCAATGAAACCGCGCTCGGTCAGGTACTCACGGGCTACAATCCTGCCGATCCCACGCGCAATCCCGTGGTGATTGGGGTAGTGCAGGATTATCATTTCCGTTCGCTCCACGAAAAGGTATACCCCATGTTATTTATGGCTCACGGCCGCTTGCTGCAACAGTTTTTTGTGCGCATCGCTCCTGGCGACCCTCAGCAGGCACTCAGCCAGATGCAGGCAGCCTGGGCCAGTGTGGAGCCAGTTTTGCCCTTTCGCTATACCTTTTTGGATGAAAATCTCCAGAAATCATATGTGGCCGAATCCCGCATGAGCACGACCATTGGCTGGGCTGGTGGCATTGCCGTGTTTTTGGCCTGTTTGGGTTTATTTGGCTTGGCCATACTTTCGACGGTCAATCGTACCAAAGAAATCGGCATCCGCAAAGTCCTGGGTGCATCCGTTGCAGGGATTACGGCGCTTTTGACCAAAGATTTTTTGAAACTGGTCGTCATCGCCATAATCATTGCTTCCCCTATCGCCTATTATTTCATGCGACAATGGCTGACCGGTTTTGCCTACCAGATTGACCTACAATGGTGGATGTTTGCCCTTGCAGGTGCGGCAGCAGTGTTGGTTGCATTTTTGACGGTTGGTTTTCAATCGGTGAAGGCAGCGCTGGCCAATCCGGTGGAGAGTTTGCGGGGGGAATAAAGAGGCACGGATGAAACGTATCCATTTAGATCACCTCTAATTCCGTAGCTGATGAGCAGACCTCACGATAAGCCACCTCGCTGGGCTCAAAGGTTATTGACTTGGTTTCATCCCGAAGATACCTTGGAGGAAGTGGAGGGAGACCTGGAAGAGCTTTATGTCTACTGGTACCAGCGAGCTGGGAAAAGACAGGCTACACTACGCTATGTATGGAGTGTAGTGTCGGTGTTGCCTCCTTTTGTACGCAAAAGAAAAACGAAAAAAGTCCATTATCAAACTTCAAATTCACACCCTGTGATGATCCGGAATTATTTCAAAATTGCCTGGCGCAATCTGGTTAAAAATAAAATGTACTCTACCATTAACATTCTTGGTCTAGCAACCGGAATGGCGGTGGCCATGTTGATCGCTTTATGGATTTGGGATGAGCTTACTTTTGATCACTATCATGCCCATCACCAACAATTGGCACAGGTCATGTCTACCTCCTTCAATGACAAGGGAGAAGCGGGTACAGGTATGGCGGTGGCCATGCCCTTAGGAAATGAGCTCAGGACAAAATATGCAGCCGATTTTAAGGAGGTTTCAATGGCCTCTTGGAATTACGACCATATACTGGTAGTCGGAGAAAAGAAAATCACCTGCAAAGGGCTATGGGTGGAGGCCAATTTTCCTACGATGTTCTCTTTAAGAATGCAGCAAGGGGACGTTGGGGCATTGGATGATCCTTCGTCGGTGTTATTAAGCGCTGCTATGGCAAAAATACTCTTTGCTGATGCAAATCCAATCAATAAAACATTAAAAATCAACAACAAAGAAGAGTTTAAAGTAGCCGGAGTTTTTGAAGATTTACCGCTCAACAGCACTTTGTATGATCTGAATTTTTTGTTGCCCTGGAAGAAATACATCACCACCGCAGCCTGGCTTAAAGACGCCCAAACCCAGTGGAATAATCATTCTTTTCAGGCTTTTGTACAGGTAAATAAAAAGAGCAGCATTAGCCAAATCTCTGATAAAATCAAAGGTGTTGTCATGCAGCACAAGAATGTGGCTACGGAGGGCAAAGAAGAATTGTTGTTGCATCCGATGGACAAATGGCATTTGTACAGCAATTTCAGCAATGGTCAAGCTACGGGTGGACGTATGCAATTTGTGTGGTTGTTTGCCATCATTGGGATATTCATTTTACTCCTGGCTTGTATCAATTTTATGAATCTCTCTACTGCCCGCAGCGAAAAAAGGGCCAAAGAAGTAGGGATTCGCAAAACAGTAGGTTCGTTGAAAACGCAGTTGATCGGCCAGTTTCTAAGCGAGTCGGTGCTGGTTGCGCTGCTTGCTTTCCTGTTGTGTATCCTATTGGTCTTCTTATTCATGCCAGTATTCAATACAATGGCTGACAAAAATATACGCCTGCCTTGGAGCAATAGTCTATTTTGGCTGCTGGCCATTCTCTTTATGCTGCTTACAGGATTGATTTCGGGAAGTTATCCCGCCTTTTACCTTTCCAGGTTTGAACCGATAAAAATTTTAAAAGGCACTTTCCGCCTAGGAAAATTCGCCACTTTACCGCGTAAGGTTTTGGTCGTCGTCCAGTTTACTTTTTCTATTGCCTTGATTATCGGAACCATCGTCGTTTTTAAACAAATTCAATACGCTAAAAACAGGCCGATCAACTATACCCAAGAAGGCTTGATCACCGTACGGATGACCACCCCAGATTTGTATGGCCATTATGACGTGATGCGCAGTGATTTGTTGGCCACTGGCGTGGTAAATGATATGGCAGAATCCAACAGTGCAACCACCAATGTAAGTTCAAACAACATTGGTTTTAATTGGCAGGGCAAAGACCCCAACACCCTGCCTGGATTTGGTACCATTGCGGTGAGCACAAATTTTGGCAAAACCATTGACTGGGAGATAAGCAAGGGCCGTGATTTTTCTAAAGATTTTGCTACCGACAGTCTTGCCATCATCCTGAATGAATCGGCGGAAAAACAAATCGGAATGAAGGAGGACATAGTTGGGCAAATCATTCAGTATCGCCAGAAAAATTACACGGTGGTGGGCGTAGTAAAAGACATGATCATGGAATCGCCCTATAATCCGGTTAGGCCAACGATTTTTTTCAATGATTTGAACAACTCAAGCATCATCACGATCAGCATCAAACAGGGAAGGCCTGTACAGGAGGCGCTCAATAAAATAGTAGGCGTATTTAAAAAATACCATGCACCTTTCGATTATACTTTTAACGATCAAGAATACGGCAAGAAATTTTCGGCGGAGCAACGAGTAGGTGACTTGGCCACTTTTTTCACCCTGCTCGCTATCTTCATTTCTTGTCTTGGTCTATTTGGACTGGCCTCCTTTGTAGCCGAAAAACGTAAAAAAGAAATTGGCGTGCGCAAGGTATTGGGGGCATCCGTGTTTAAGCTGTGGCAAATGCAGTTAAAGGAATTTGCCTTGTTGGTGGGCATTTCCTGTTTCATTGCAGTGCCTTTAGCTTCGCATTATTTAGAGCAATGGCTACAAAACTATAGCTATAAAACAAACATAAGCTGGTGGGTAATCGTCATTTCTTGTGGTGGCGCTTTACTGATCACTTTAATCACCGTAAGTTTCCACGCCATCAAAGCTGCCATAGTAAACCCGGTAAAAAGTTTGAAATCGGAATAAAATGAATACCTTAATCATCTACTGCCACCCCAGTAAAAAATCTTACACTTACTCTATTTTAGAGCAACTTCAAACTTTGTTTGCACAAGAAAATTGGCAGGTAGCAATATCTGACTTATACGCAATGAATTTTCAAAGCGACATGAGCGAAGCCGAATATGAACGTGAAGGATTTGCAAAAATTGACTTGCCCATCCCTGCTGATGTTAAGGTAGAACATCAAAAACTGGAATGGGCGGACTGCGTCTTATTTGTATACCCGGTGTGGTGGAGCGATTGTCCGGCCAAGCTAAAAGGTTGGTTTGATCGGGTGTACAGTGTAGGTTACGCCTACGGGCATCGGCCTCAAATGCAGCCCATGAAAACCATTCCATTCGGCGCAGTAATTTGTACTGCTGGGCACCCCAATGCGTTTTTGGAAGAAATTGGCATTGCCCAAAGCATGCAAACCGTGATGTTGGAAGATAGGCTGGGGAAACGATTTGAGCACAAGGAAATGCTGATTCTAGGGGGTACTTTAGACCTGGAAAAAGTCCGGGCAGAACACCAGCAAAAATTAAAGGAATTGGCCCTAAAAATAAAAACCTGCTGTGGATAGATTAAGTTGAAGGATTAAAAGCAGAAATGATTTAGAATTAAAATTTGTGAAACGAAAAGTTTTTAATAATTTTACTCAGCCAACCTTTTTAACAAAATGCCAAACAAACATGAAAGCAAAACTGAGCGATCAAGAACAAGTAACAGAACACATCCAAAAGCTGGAGCCAGCCGTAGCTCAGGTGGTTGAAACCTTGCGCCAGATCATCTTGAGCACCGACCCCGAAATTGGTGAAAGAATAAAATGGAACAATCCCAGTTTTTACTACACTGGCGAGATGGTAGAATTTGACCCCAAAGAATACAAAAGGGACATGATTGTGATGAACCTGCACAAAGGCCGAATCATGTTGGTGTTTCCAAGTGGGGCCAAAGTAAATGACCAATCCGGGCTGCTTGAAGGGGATTACAAAGACGGTAGGCGGATTGCCATTTTTAAAGACCAGGAGGATGTACAAGCAAAACAAGAGGCCTTGCAAAAGATCGTTCAGGATTGGTTGGCTTTGGTAGAAAAGGCCTAGTGGCCAATAAACAATCCGCCCCTCAAGCAACGCTGAAGGGACGGACGAGAAACCAGCCAAAAGTAAGCTACTAGAAGCTCATTTTGGCCGGGCAGCGTTCTTCAAAATCTTCTACAATCAGACCTTGTGATTTTTCAAATAATCCTTCACGTACTGATTTTTCTCTTTCCCGGACAAACGGTCAAAGTTTTCCACTTTGCCGTTGAGGTGCAAAAAATCGGCGGGCTTACGGACAGGCGGTTCTTGCTTCACCTTGAACCCACCAACAAAAACAGCATACCCAAACAAGGCCCCAAATCCGATTTGATGCATGGTGCCTAATAAGTCGGTAGTTTGCCATTCCTGGATGATTTTTCCGTCTTTGACTTTTCGCTGAAAAATACCTGTGACAATTAGGTGTTTATTGTTGGCGGGTGCGCCCATGAATTTTCCAGTATTCACCACTTTTGAAGAAAAACGGATGGAGACAAAATCTCCCTCGGTGACAACTTTCTCCAGGATCATTTCAAAATCCGAAAATGCTGCCCGCATGTCCTGCATAAAACCAATGTACTGATCTTTGCTGAATACATAGCCGTCGCCAGTGTAGGTAAAATTGCTGTCCAACAAGCCGTCCAGTTTCTGCCAGTCACCTTCCAAAATCGCTCTCGAAACGGCGATGGCGGTAGCCGTGGTCTCATTGGACAATTGTACAGAGGGGTCACCGAGGTTCAGAACGGCCATTTTTTGCCCGAAAGTTGTTGCTGTGCTTGCCATGAGTAATGCATTAAAAATGAAAAATTTGAGTGTGCGCATTTGGTTATTTTTTAACCATTGAATGATGCCACAAAAATCTTTTGAATACTTACCAAAATCAATATACTTACCAAAAGGGAAGCACTATCAATTTGGTAAGTAGGCCTTTTCGGTATTTCTTTACAGCATGAAGACGTATAAAATGAACGGCGCAATTTATTACTGCCCGGTCGACCTGACCTTGAGTGTTGTCGGTGGGCGTTGGCAAGGATTGATCGTTTGGGCACTGCGAGGAGGCCCCAAACGCTTTAGTGAGCTCAAACGAGAACTTGTGGCTGTGAACGACAAGATGCTTTCCCAAACCCTAAAACTTTTGGTAGAACAAGGCATCGTGACCCGCACCGATTTTCAGTCCGTACCCCCCAAAGTAGAGTACAACTTAACCGAAAATGGCCGGCAGTTGTTGGTTATTTTTGAAAAAATGGAAGCTTGGGGGACACACTATTCGGAGGCATGATCAATGAAGAAGTTGTAAAAAAGAAAGACCCATGCGATCCAATCAAGCCCTAAGACACAGGAATCTACACCTGGGATTAGGCTCCATCACCATTTGCATGGTTGGACTCAGTTATGGCTTTTGGCCTGAAAAGGTTTTGCCCTTATTATTCAATTTCAAGGTTGAAAGTGTTGATTTGAATCACGTTTTCAGGGCAATGATGGGGCTTTATTTGGGCTTTGCAAGCTATTGGATCATCGGCATTTTTAAAGAGGAACATTGGCGTGGGGCAACGCTAAGCAGCATTGTTTTTATGGGCGGTTTGGCAATTGGCCGAATGGTAAGTATACTTATCGATGGAATTCCATCGGTGGTATTTTTAATTGGTACAGTTATAGAAATCCTGTTTATGTTGTGGGGAATCAACAACTTGAGAATCCAGTCAAAGTCAAAATAAATTCCTTTTTTAACCAACACCACCATCCATGATCCATTTGCCCAAGGGACAATTTTATGGCCAGACTACCGAAACAGTCTACCTGGACGGCATAACCCTAACCGACACCGCCTACACCCATGACAACGTGGATTGGCATTACCACGAAAACCCCTATTTCACCTTTATTCTGCAAGGAAACCTGATTGAAGGCAACAAAAAAGAAGTGCATCATTGCCCTGCGGGAACCATCTTGTTTCACAACTGGCAGGAGCCTCATTACAACATTAAACCAAAGGGGTACACCAGGGGATTCCACATCGAATTGGAGCAAAATTGGGTAGATGCTTTTTCGGTTGACTTAAACGCCTTACAAGGAAACATCCTCGTATCCAATCCTAAGCACAAATTGCTGCTGTACAAAATTTTTGTAGAATCGAAACTCCAGGACAATGCCAGCGATTTGTCTATCCAAGGATTGTTGCTGGAAGCCCTGGCCGGAATCCAACACAAGGAGGAAAACGCTTTAAAGAACAATCCTTCCTGGGTAAAAAAAGTAAGAGAGTTTTTACATGACCAAAACGGCGAAAGTATTTCCCTTGCCCAGCTGGCCCAGGCAGCAGGTATCCATCCGGGGCATCTTTCCAGGGATTTTTCGCGGTATTTTCATTGTAGTTTTGGCGAATACATCCGAAAAATAAAGGTTGAACAATCCTTTCCCCTCATCTCCAAGCAGCAGCAGACATTAACGGATATTGCTTTTGCGTGCGGCTTTGCCGACCAGAGCCATTTCATCCGCTGTTTTAAGGAGGTAATGGGCATCAGTCCCCTGGCCTACCGCAAAATGCTTTCTTGACGTTAATTTCATTCTATTTTCCCAATCAGCATTCAAATACCTTTGGTTGTAAATCACCAAACTTAAAAAAATGAAGGCTGTTTGTTTGTTCTTTTTCGCCAGCGTTCTGCTGCCGCTGGATTTATTTGGGCAAGTCACCGATCTGGTAAAGCCCGAGGGTATCAAAACCACCTTACACCAAAACAACCTTGGTCGAGTCTTTTT
>JAAFHQ010000186.1 GCA_013298445.1 Chitinophagales bacterium
TTTACGTAGCGGATGGGTATGGCTCCGATTACATCATTCAATACAACAGCAAAGGGCAATACATCCGGCACTTTGGGGGCCGCAACAACGCCAATAAGGAACACAACCTGGTCAATGCCCACGGAGTAGTAGTGGATACCCGCGACCCTAAAAACCCGGTGCTGATTTGTACCTCACGGGAAGAAAACTGCTTCAAGGTGTTCAGCCTGGATGGCAAATACATCAAGCGCATCGATCTGCCAGGCTTGTACGTATGCCGCCCGGTGATGGATGGCCAAAACCTGTATGCGGGTGTGTGCTGGTCTAAGGATGCGGCGGGCAACCGCCAAGGTGATTCTGGTTTTGTGACCATTCTGGATTCCAACAATAAAGTGGTGTCCAACCCCGGTGGCACGGCACCGGTTTACAAAAACGGCGTATTGCAACCTTCATTGGCACTCACTGAACGGGTCTTCCACCACGGTCACGATGTTTGTGTAGACAATGACAAAAACGTTTACGTTTGTCAATGGAATGCCAACCATAGTACTCCCGTTAAACTAACCAGAGTCTAAATGGGCTATTTCCACCCACTACTGGTTCACTTGCCCATCGGCTTTTTGCTTTTGGCCATTTTGATGGACCTATTGGCTTACCGCAGCGCGTTCGTACTATACCGTGCTGCGGTGCCTGTGACCTTGTTTTTGGGTTTTGTAGCCGCACTTTTGTCCTGTGGTACGGGATATTTGCTGGCCAGTTCGGGCGATTACGATTTCAGCAGCTTACAAACCCACCAACAAGCAGGCTGGATCGTAGCGGGTGCTAGCGGCGGGCTTTGGCTGCTCAATGCGGTGCTTTTTCGCAAACAAAGCCAGGCAGGCTCGCGCTGGATGAGCGCTTTACTTCTAGCTTTGGGTGGGTTGATCGCCTATACTGGGCACCAGGGCGGTAGTTTGACGCATGGCAGTGATTACCTCTCCTGGCGGGCGGCGAACGAACCTGAACAAACAATCCGCAAAGTTGCCCTTGTTGATAGCACAGCCATCGAATTGCCCAAAGTCAATCCTGACTTGCCTTTGGAGGTGGATACACAAGCAGTGGAACAATTGCATCAATTGGGTTTTAATGTGCGTTACATGCTCAAACGCCCAGTGATGTTGGACTTGACCTTGCCTGCTCAGGCGGGGAAATCCATGACAGAAATCCAGCCATCTTTACAAGCTGTGGCGCAGAGTATCGTTTGGTTGAATTTGTCGGATAACGGGTTTTCAGAAAAAGATTTGGGCTGGTTGAAGGCTTGCCAAAATCTGGAGAAATTGAAATTGGCGAAGAACCCAATTGGAGATGGGATCGTGGAAATTTTAGCGGGCTTAAAACATTTGGAAGCGCTGAATTTGAATGAGGCGGAACTTAGTGAGAGTGCAGTTGAAAGACTAAAAAATGCAGGAATAAAGAGGATTTACCATTGGAAGCAATAAGCACGGTTTCGGTTCAAGAAGACCAGTAAAATGCAAAAAAAGCTCCGCTTTATAAGAATTGTAAACTGCGCCGCTTTCCTCATTGGGATACTAGGCAGTTACAAGTTGTGGCTTACTTATCGGGTGTTTCCATTGGCACCTTTGGTGGAAGGGCTAAGCGCGCCTGCGGTAGTCCACAACCTGATTTTGCTGGTATTGGCCGCAAGTTTGCTCTTGCTGATTTTCCGGTTAAACGCCTGGGTAATCCTCGCTTTTTTTCTAGCCTTGACCTTGGCTCTTGTTTTGGATCAAAACCGCTTGCAGCCCTGGGTCTATTTCTACAGCCTGATTTTGGTATTTTTTTACCATCCAAAAAACGATCCTAACCCTGAGTTGGTGCTCAATGCGATCCGGCTGATCCTGATTTGTATGTATTTGTGGAGCGGCTTACACAAATTAAATGCATCTTTTTTGACCATTGAATTCCCTCAACTGGTCAACGATTTTTTTGCTGAAAAATACCCCTTTGTTTTCAAGCTATCAAAAAAAATAGCGATTCTGATTCCTCTAATCGAGATAGTCGCAGGTATCCTGCTGATTTTTCCCAAAAGAAGGTTGGCGGGTTTTGTACTGGTGGTTTGTACCCATTTATTTGTACTGCTATTGTTGAGTGGGGTCGACCATAACCCCATTGTCCTCCCCTGGAACATTGCGTTGATCCTTTTAGGGTTTTTGGTTTTTTTCAAAAATAATACTCCTCTCGCTCTTTCAGGTTGGAAAAATTTGGCCCTGGTTTTTCTGGTTGGGGTCATGCCGCTTTTTAACCTGGTTAACGCCTGGGGTGATTATTTGTCCTGGAGTTTGTACTCTGCCAAGAATAAACTCTTTTATGTAGCCATCGCGGAAAAACACTGGAAGCAATTCAAGTACCTCGAACCTGCTTTGATCAGTCAAGGGGATGCCAGCAATCCCTACATAGTCGACGTCAACAAGTGGTCGTTTCAGGAACTAAATGTACCAGTTAATCCAGAATACCGGGTTTTTCGGGGGATCAGCAAACATTTTTGCCAGTCCGATTTTCCGGAGAATGAACTATTTTTTATGGTTTATGAAAAGCCGGTGAATAGTCAAAATTTAACGCGTTGGAGTTGTGGGGATGACTTGAACCCGAAGCAATAAGGAGAGTAAATTGGTGATTATTTTGTTTTTAATATTGACAAAATAAGCGACAAAGTCTATCTTGCCTGCTATTCCATCACACCAAGATTCTAATCCCATGAATCCTGTAGAAAAACTGATTTCCCTGGCTTTTTTGCTTGCCATCACCACCTTTGGATTCGCACAAACGCCTGAACAACTGGAAGATAAAATCGCCAAGGCCTGGCGGGATAGCTTGGCCAAACACATTCCTTTCTTTTACCTAACAGACGAGTACATCAAAGTTGAAAAGGAATGGGACCAAAAAATATTTAGCATTGACAACAAAGACCTTGTTCAATACTTCACCTTGAAAGGGGGATTAAAACCGGATGCAGGATTATTAGGTGGAAAAGTTCTGGTACCCATTGCGCGCAAAGCCCTCAAAGGCAGTGAATTTCACCTGTCGCTTTATGGCAAAAGTTCAAATAACAACGATATAAAACCAACCCTTGTCGAATTTGGAAAAGTCGTTTGTGATTGTCTAGAGAAAAAAGCTGGAATCATCGACCAGCAAAAATTGACTTACAAGCAACAAGATTCCCTGAGAAATCAAATTTTGCTTGAATGTTCTCAGGCAAATATTGCCGATCACCGTTCAAAATTATTTTTGGATTACAAGTTCCAGGATCAAAATTCCAGCAAACAATTTAGTAGCCTTATCTCTGGCTATTTTTTTACAAATTGCCCGACCATGGTCAATGCCAGTGCAGATTCAAAAGCAGCCATTTGGGGAGATCGCATTCTTTGGGAGCTCAGGAGAAACTATAGCAGATCAGCCTGGAATGTTATCGAAGCCCTTGAAGAATCCATCACCGACAAGCTTAGCGATCAATTCATTGGTGTTCAAAATTTTAAAGTAGCCAAACCAGCTTTGATCAAAGCGCAAACCGTTTTTAAGGCAAATCCTGGTGCCTATGCGATGACCAGGCCAGAAGATGAAACCAAAAAAGACAACCATACTTTTCAGGTGTTCAATTTTGTGGCCAACCAAAAAATGTTGTTTCAATTGGTAGCTGAATACCAAACTGATCCAAATAGCAAGTTGAAAGCAGTTGCTTTTGTACCAAGGGAAAAGATCAAGAATGTTCAAGAATTGGACAAAATGCTGGAATCTAGTCCGCCGCCGCCTACGGAGGAATTGCCGAAAAACGACTAGCGATTAAAATCTGACCTATTGTCATTATACTTGGGAAATGAAAGGATTAATTTTATTGAATCCAAGTTGAATGAATGATGGAAAAACTGCAACAGTATTTTGAATCCATCGGTTTTACCCCTGAAGAATTGGATCAGGTTTTGAATGCTTTCACGATAAAGCAGTACAAAAAGAATGATTTTTTCATCGAGGAAGGCAAAACCAGCCGACACCTCGGCTTGATAAAAAGTGGCCTTTTCCAATACTTCGTCATTGTAGATGGCAATGAAAGAACGACTTACGTTTCGATAGAAAATACGTTTATTTCTTCGGTTTTGAGCTTTGTGAGTGAAAAACCTGCACAGGAATCTGTACGTGCCTTGACCGAGGGAGAAATTTATTTGATCAGCAAAACCGCGCTAAAAAAGCTGGTCAATGAACTCCCGAGGTTTAAAGACTTTTACATCGCCCTTTTGGAAAACACAGTCTGTGGCATCGACAGCAGCCGGCACGACCTGATCGTGCTGAGTGCCGAGCAGCGCTACGAAAAAATGCTGCGCGAAGAACCCCATCTCTTGCAACACATTCCCTTGCAACACCTGGCCTCGATGCTGGGTGTAACGCCAAGGCACCTAAGTCGCATTCGGAGTACGATTCGTTGATTGTTTATATACTTGTTTCGCTTTAGGACATTTGTCTAGTGTTCTTAAACCATTCCACCTGAACTTTGTGCTGTCAATTAAAAGATGACATCATGAAACAAGTACAAAACAACACACACCTTTTTAGTTTCGGCATTTTGCTGCTTGCCTTAAGCACGGGATGCGCGATACAACCGCAGGCCTGGGCGCCTGCCACCGCGCCCGCCTTCAGCGGCAATACCGCATTAAACGAAGAGCTCAATACTACTCAAACAATCGCCCTGGACGGCTGGTACGGCCCGGAAGACATTGTTTTTGACCAGGAGGGAAACCTGTATTGTGGTGTTCACCGCAGCGCAGCAGACTTTAGCGATGGAAAGATTTTGAAAATTGATACCAGTGGTAACGTGAGCACTTTTTACGATGCTGGCTCCTGGGTGGCTGGCTTGCACTTCGACGAGCATGGAAATTTACTGGCCCTGAGCCACAAGGAAGGCCTGATCAGCATCAGCCCCGAAAAAAAGGTGACGGTATTGGCCAAACAGGATGAAGCAGGTGAAAAATTCCTGATTCCCAACGGCCTGGACCTGGCCTCGGATGGCAAAATCTATTTTTCCAACACCTCCGAAATCGCGCCTTACAGCATCAAATACGGCCGCAAAGTCATTCTGGAAATGAAGCCCATCGGTGGCTTTTATTGCTACGACCCACAACAAAAAACGGTCAAAACCTTGATGGCAGGGACCTATTTTGGCAATGGCGTGGTTTTGTCAAAGGATGAAAGCCATGTGTTGCTGGTAGAAACGACCCGCTACCGTGTACTTCGCTACTGGCTCAAAGGGGATAAAGCAGGCCAAACGGAAGTTTTTATGGACAATTTGCCCGGTTTCCCCAATGGCATTTCCATCCGCCCCGACGGCAGCTACTGGCTGGGTTTTACCACCAAACGCAGCGATGCCCTGGATAAAATTCATGCAAAGCCAGGTATGAAAAAATTGGTCTACAGCCTGCCCAACTTCATGCAGCCGAAAGCGGATTTATTTGGTATGGTCATGCATGTGTCGGCGGAAGGCAAAATCCTGCACACCTTGTTTGATACCCAAGGCAAGATTATGCCCGAAGCTGGTGCGGTGAAAGAGCACCAAGGTTACCTGTACCTGGGCGGCGACGTGCTGCCCCACATTGGCAAGTTCAAACTGGACGCTGCCCTGTAAAATTGCCCTCCATTTTATTACCTCTTTTTTATTCAAACCAATTCAAATCCAATTCTAATGAAACAGTTATTCGTATTGCTGCTCCTGGCAGCAGCTAGCCATACTTTTGCCCAAAATCGTTTTTCTGGCAATGAATTCAGTGTCAATGCTTTTCGCAACCCGTCGATCGGCCTGGAATTCCGCCACCAACAGCTTTCTGTACACGCTGGCTACTACATTACGGCACTGGAACCAGGGATTACAACCAAGTTTATGAAGGTAGGTTTAACAACGTGGTTTCTGCCCGTTGGTCAAAAAGAACATCCTTCTTCTTTTTATGCAGGAGCCTCCTATTTACGCGGCCTCAACCTGGAGTACAAGGATCAAAACGCGCTGGGTTTGGAAGCGGGTTTCCGCTGGATGATCTGGGAAGGGCTCAATTTCAGGATTGGCGCCATTGCCTTAGTGGCCAAAGGGCACGATCTAAAAATCAACCCTACTCCCGGCCTGAGTTATTCTTTCTTTTTCTAATTCCAAAAGCGATTAATCATGGAAAATACAAGCTTCAAAACCGAAAAAACCATCGGTATTTTATTGATCGTCAGTGGCATTTTGTTGTTCATTCCCTACACCATTTTGTCCATTACTTTTGAATATCCGCAAATTTTGCGACAAGATATTGGATTTGTTTTGAACAAGTTTCATGATGGGGGCAACGCCTTAATTTGGACATGGTGGACATTTGCAATGGTAGGCTTGCCCCTTTTACCCGCCTATGTGTTATTGGGCCAAAAACTGGAAGCAAAACTTCCGCTGGTACGCTGGGTCACTTACATCGGGGTGATCAGCCTGATTGTCCAAATGTTGGGCTTGCTGCGCTGGACTTTTGTAGTACCAGTTTTGGCAAACAGCTACGTGAACGGCAATGAGATGGCCAAAGAGGCGGCTAAAATTGCCTTCCAGGTCATCCACCAGTACGGCGGCGTGGTACTGGGTGAACACATCGGGCAATTGTTTACCATCATCTGGACGATTGGCATGAGCTATACGTTTGGCAAGCTTCGTTTGATGCCCAAATGGTTGATTTGGTTTGGCTACATCACCTCTTTCATTTACTTCTTGGCCCAAACGGAGTTGTTTGCTACAGTGATGCCGGGTTTTCCAGTGCTGGATTTGGCAGGGCTGATTGGGAGTACGCTGTGGTTGGTGTGGTTGATTGTGGTGGGGGTGAAATTGTTGAAAATGAACATTCAAGATTAAGCAAAAGGTTCAAATTTGAAACTTGAGTCATCCCGAATTTTGAAACTCCAACCCTTGCCGCGGTTGGAGTTTCAAAATTCGGGATGACGAACTCATGTTGTTCGATTGAAGTCCCTACAACTGCCCCTCCAAACCCTTCAAATTTGAAGGTCTTTTGGCCTTAGTCGTTACAATTTTGCCTTCCTCATTTACGATGAGGTACCAAGGAATCGAAAGGGCCCCGCCTTGATCAAAAATTTTCCTCAGATCAGTGGTAAAATCTTTGTTGGTACGCAGGTGATTGCCCTCCAATTTATAAAATTTGATCATGCCTTTCCAGGCTTCGTCCCGCTCGGGTTCATCAATGGAAACGTACAAGATGTCGTAACCTTTTTCAGCCAGCAGTTTTTTAAGCTCTTCTTTGTGGGCGAACTCCGCTTTGCAAGGGCCACACCAGGTTGCCCATACGTCGATGTACAGCTTTTTCCCTTTAAATGGCTTCAGGGCTTCTTCAAGGGAGTTGAGGCTGGCATAGTTTTCTACGAAATGGTATTTGTCCGTGAAGCCAGCCGCCTGAGCCTGATGGTATTCAACGATGGGGTCGACCAAGGGTTGGAGATACGGTGTGAAAGGACTTTGAGGATACTGTTTTTTGAATTGGTCGAACAAGGCAATCAGTTCCTTTTCATAGTCCTTTTGCAAACAGGCGCTATAGAGGTAAGAAAACTGGAAATACTCCAAAAACTCCCCATTAAAAAGCTTGGGTGTTTCCTTCATTTTAAAAGTATGGACTGTTTCGTTTTTATAGTGCTCCTCAAGTTGCTTTGGGTCAAAATCTTTGGCTAAAAATATAGAAACATCCAGATAAGTATCCGCATACTCGTGCCACCAAAAGGAGCGAGTCAGGCTTTTGTTGTTGATAGGGTATTCTTTCAAAGTTTCAGCAAACCAGGATTGATAGGCTGGCGAGAAGGTTTTGATTTTATCAGGATCGGTTCGCAGTAATTTGACCCAAACAATCTGTGCCTGCATGGTGGCATAATAACAATTCCGATCTGCTTTGACCAATTCAAAAAAAGCCGGGGTGATTTTTTTGGCTTTGAGTAAGGCAGCAAAGGGTTCCAGGTCTTTGGCTTTTTCTGCTGCAATTTTGGTTTTGATTTCGCTGATGACCGTGTCCTTAAAATACTTACGGGCGGCAACCTGCACAAATCCTGGGTTGGGCAAAGCCTGAAATAGCTTTTGCCCTTCTTCATTTGGGCCTTTTGCTTCAAAAAAATCTTCGTCTTTTTCAGCTCCCAGGCTGATCGTAAAGTGATCTCCCGGATTAACAATGAATGTCTTTTTGGTCTGATCTACCCCTCCAATTGCCACAATGGCGGTTTGTTCACAGGGAATTTTAATTTGAAAATTACCTTGTGCATCAATTGGGCTAGTTGCTTTTAGCCCCCAATGGAAAATCCCGCGCTGGGGGATTGTATAGCTCACTTCCTTGATCGTAGCCACATTGACTTTCCCAGTGATCAGGATTTCTTTGGGGGCAAGGTCATTGGTGTTCCAGGCGAATAGGAGCCAGTTTAGTAATAAAAAAGAGGATAATTTCATATGTTCTAATTTTGAGGTGACAGTTCTTTAGCAATATTTCATCCAATACTGCTGATTGATTCAAGACCATTAAGTGTCTCGCATTTTTTAAAATAACATTACAATTTACAAAACTCAAAGGCAAAATTTTGTAGATTGTTATAAGAATATGAAAAAATGTTTTGAATCTGCGCCTAATTTGATTTAGCGCCAATATGTCAATAGCTATATCAACTCTATTTGCTGTATTTCCTCCTAAGCTCCGCATACAATACATCCAAACCCTTATCCGAGTCTTCAGTTTGGGCATTGGCAAATAATATAAATGCCTTGTCGGTGTCTTTAAACACAAATACCTTACTCAAAAAAGTCCCAGGATTGCCGATGTTGTAGGAATAAGTTTGATTCTTTTCCCCTTTCGCCCAAAACCAACCTACAGAAAACTTTGCCAATCCAAAATGCAAGAAGGAAAACTCCTCTTTTGTCAGCAGTTCTGATTGCCCCAATAGGCCCTGAAGTTGGAGCTGAATAAATTTAGCGTAATCCGGTAAACTACAATGAACATTCCCAGCTGGCAACAGCCAATTGAGCTTAAAATTGTCGCCTGGCGGTTCTGGAATCAGGTTTTTATCGTGGCCCCAAGGCTGCAAAGTATCCATAGAATTTGGATTACCAAAGCCGAAGTTTATGCCCAACTGCGTGCCCAAATCTGCAACCAATTCCTTATAAGGCTTCCCTGAAACCTTTTCCAGCATTTGCCCCGCAGCGATGTAGCCCAAATTGGAAAAA
>JAAFHQ010000187.1 GCA_013298445.1 Chitinophagales bacterium
GTTCAAAGGTGCTGACGTAGCTGCTCAAGGTTTCGAACTGAAGCAAAACACGCCAAACCCATTCAATGCAGAAACAGTAATCAGCTTCAACCTGCCAAAGGCTGCTGCTGCTACCCTGACTGTTAGTGATGTGACTGGCCGTGTGATCAAGAGCGTTCGTGCTGATTATGCTAAAGGTTTCAACCAAATCACTTTGAAAGCTAGCGATTTGAATGCTACTGGTGTGTTGTACTACACCCTGGAAGCGGACGATTTCACTGCTACCAAGAAGATGATTATTGTTGAATAATCTTGATACCCCATGAATTCATTCATGGGAAATGTAGAGACGCGATTAATCGCGTCTCTACTCATTCCACGATAATAAGAGCGAAGGGCTGCCAAATGGCAGCCCTTCGTTTTTTATATCACTTTTTCGATAATTTCTTTGATGCTTCGATAGATTGCCAATTGTGGCTGGGCCAGAAAAGGCCCCGGAAGCACCCATTCTGCAACCTCAATATCTTCTTCTGTTTGAGGCGTTAAATTACTTTGAGGCGTTTGCATCCGATACCAATAAGTACGTTTAAGGATTCGCCTTTCTTTGGGATCTCGATAAGTATGATAGGTATGCCCTAGAAAATTCCCCAATGAAATTTCACCAATCCCAGTCTCTTCTTCCACTTCCCGCACCGCAGCTTGTTCAGGAGTTTCCCCAGGATCAATTTTCCCCTTGGGCAAATCCCAGGAATCGCGCCGGTAAATCACCAAAAGCTCATCCTGAACATTAAAAACACAACCTCCAGCCGCTTCAATTATTTTAAAATTAGAACAGAAATCACCCCACAAGGACTCTAGATCTTCTGAAAAGATGGTAATGGAATCCAATTGCCGACCTTTTTCCAACATATCTGCATAGTTTAGAAAAATTTTGGGTGAGCCATTGTAGCGTGCCACAATGTGCGTTTTGTCTCCGGGAATTTTTTGAGCCAAAGCTAAATCGGAGGATAAAATGAATGGAATGTCGTTAATGTAGATTTTGTACATTTGTGTCTTTATTTTGTCGACTAAAAACCAAAGTCCGTTTGGAAATGAATTTTGCCACCGAAGTAGCCAAAAGATTATTGCAAATAAAGGCAATAAAATTAAGTCCTCAAAACCCTTTCACCTGGGCTTCCGGACTGAAATCCCCTATTTATTGTGACAATCGTACACTCCTGTCCTACCCTCATATTCGGGACATGGTGGTTGAAGGATTGGTTGAAAAAAGCAAACTTTTCCCTGGATTCGATCTGGTGGCAGGAGTTGCAACCGCGGGCATTCCACACGGTGCGCTGTTAGCCGACCGGCTGAAGCTTCCTTTTGTATATGTCAGAGCGAAAGCCAAAGAACATGGCCGCCAAAATCTTATCGAAGGAGAGATTAAAACGGGCCAGAGGGTATTAGTGGTTGAAGACCTAATTTCAACCGGAGGAAGTAGTTTGCAGGCAGTTGAAGCTTTGCGAACTGAGGGATGCACTGTTGTTGGGGTGTTGGCTATTTTTTCTTACGAATTCGATGCGGCAAAGGTTGCATTTCAACGGGCTGATTGTCCCTTGGAAACCCTCAGTAATTACAGCATCATGACTCAAGTAGCCATTGAATCAGCATATGTAAGCCCGGCTGATCAGGAAACGCTCAAACTTTGGCGTCATGATCCTAAACAATGGAGTGCCCAATGGGAAAACTAAAAATATAATTCTGTTCACGAACTAGGTCTACAGCGGATAATTTTTATATTTATCCGTTAGTTTCGTACCAACCAAATAATTATGTCGGTAATTACAGCTCAATCTGAACAATTCTTGTTTCAGTATCTCAATAATGCCTCTCCGACCGGGTTTGAGTCAGCCGGACAAAAACTCTGGTTAGAATACATCCGCCCGTTTGTCCACGAAACAGGTCTGGACAATTATGGAACGGCATATGGCATCATCAATCCTGGCAAAGATTTTAAGGTAGTCATTGAAGGACATGCCGATGAAATTTCCTGGTTTGTCAACTTCATCACTGATGATGGCTTTTTGCACGTGGTACGCAATGGCGGCTCCGATCAAATGATTGCCCCCTCCAAACGGGTCAATATCCACACGCCGAAAGGAATCGTCAAAGGAATTTTTGGTTGGCCAGCAATCCATACCCGGAATGGAGAAGAAAACAACCTGGCCCCAAAAGTTGACAACATTTTTATCGATGTAGGTGCTAAAAACAAGGAGGAAGTGCTCGAAATGGGCGTCCACGTAGGCTGTGTTCTGGTCTATGAAGACGAGGTGATTTCCCTAAATGATCGTTATTATGTGGGCAGGGCACTGGACAACCGGATCGGAGGGTTTTGTATAGCGGAGGTTGCTCGTTTGTTGCACGAAAACAAAATTGAATTGCCTTACAGTTTATACATTGTCAATTCGGTGCAGGAAGAAGTGGGATTGCGCGGCGCCGAAATGATCGCCCAAAGCATCAAACCACAAGTCGCCATCATCACCGATGTGACCCACGACACCAACACGCCTTTGATCAGCAAGAAAAAATTTGGCGATGTGAAATGTGGCAATGGACCTTCAGTTACCTATGCCCCAGCAGTTCACAATAAATTACTTTCCCTGATCATTGATGCAGCTAATGCCAATGAAATTCCTTTTCAACGGGAAGCTGCTTCTCGCCGAACTGGTACGGATACGGATGCGTTTGCTTATTCCAACGGAGGGGTGCCATCCGCTTTGATTTCATTGCCTTTGCGCTACATGCACACAACCGTAGAAATGGCGCACAAGGATGATGTAAACAATGTCATCAATCTCATCTACCACACATTGCAAAAAATCGAATACCAGCACAATTTTAAATATTTTTGATCAAAAAATGCCGGATTGTAGAGGCACACGGCCGTGCGTCTTCGCCTGGTTTTTTATACAGTAAAGAGATGCACGGCCGTGCGTCTCTACGGTGCATTGCCCCAATTTTGTCATGAACACTTATTTTTTCGCTCCTTATTTAAGTTCCTGAATAGCGCGTTCAATCACGGTATCTACCCCTCGATCACGGTCGCCTTTCGTCAGCACGACTTGAATATCGGGTGGTACACCATTTTCAAAATTTTCGCCCGCAGGGCTTAGTGTTCTGGATATGGAAAACCGATAAGTCCAGCCATTTGGCAATTGCCCGCCATTGGGAATGCCGAGTCCACCTCCTGTTCGATCACCAATCAATACAATGTTGTCTACTTCTCTGGCTGCCAGTGCAAAAAAGGATGCAGCACTAAACGTACCACGATCGATTAGCACTGCAATTTTTTTGTTGAATTTAAAGCGATCTTCATTCGGTTCAGCATAAGCAGGCTGTGGCCCCTCAAAATCTTCTGGCCCTGGACCTGATTTAAGGTAAGAGTTGTACAAAAGGGTTTTTTCCGAGACGATTTGATTCAGGATTTTAAAAACATTTGCTGCACTCCCTCCCCCATTTTGGCGGATATCGAAAATCAGCCCAGACATGTTCCTGTAATAACTCAGCAAGTAGTTGACATGAGCAGGGGAAACCTTGCCTTCAAAAGAATCATACCGCACATAGGCCACCTTTCTATCGGCACCTACCACATTGTGCTCAAAAGGCCCGGTGATGACGTAATCGCTCTTGAGGTAATGCTCGCGCACCACTCTGACATCAATGTTTTCAGGGCCAAGCAAATCAAAGTCATACCGCGATTGGCGAAAAGGTGAGATCAGGTTGACATGCCCATCTTTCAGCTCGTTCAGCATGGCGAAAAAAACTTTGAACAACTCATCGCTGGTCATCTTGTCTTTGATTTGTGGCTCATATTTGCTTCGAATCGCCGACCAGTCAATGTTTTTATACGCGAAAAAAGAGTACTTATCGTTGCATTGTTGCCACAAATAATCAAAATTTTCACGTGGGTTATCGGCCACTTCTTGTTCGAAAATCAAGGTTTCACAGGAAAACAGCAACAACAAGGCTGTACAACTCAAAATCGTACTAAACTTCATGATGGTAGAATTAATTAAGTCGAATCATTATTCCCAATACCATTTGATGGTGGCCCAATTCGAGGCGATTGATTGCATTGGCGCTGCGTTGAGCATCCCAGAGGTATGTCAAGCGCAAAGCATTGCCGTTCAATAAATAATAGTAGGCATCAGTTCGCCATTGCAAGCGCAAGCCTCCAAAATTCAGTTTATTGTTGGCAAAAATATCGGCATCTCCATCTGAAAAATCGTCGATATAAGCATAATCGGGCCGCCAAACAGAATTCAACAGTGGTAAACTAAGTTGAGAGCTCAACTTGATGTGCCGCAGTCCTTCCCGTTGTCGAATGAACAAAAATTTACCCGCCGACTGCTCATGGCTAATCCGCCAATTGACCTTGCCCGTGGCAAATAGGGTATTGATGCTTTCCCAGACCAAAGACGCGTTCAAAAAGGCAGGGGTAACCCGTTGAGCAGCATAGCCCCCCAGGTGCAATCCAGCACGAAAATCGAGCTTACCTTCATCTTTATCCCAAATTTTGCGCAAAAAGCGCGCATTGTAATAAAAGACGGTTGATTCGGAATTAAAGATAGCTACTTTGGTCACACTACTCTCCCCTACTCCAAGGCCACCATCAATGGAGATGTCCCAGCGTGGGCCTTCAAAGCCCAATTCCACCATTCCTCCATAGTGAAATCCGCGATAGACCAGAGGAGAAACCCCGAAATCCCGGCTACTTTGATAGTCCAGTAAGGCTGCTACATTTAAATACTTCCCGTAACGAAAATCAGCCTGAGTGCTTTTCTCCTGTGCGGACAATTGCCCCAATAGGAAAAAACTAAAAATGACAATACCGTATGAAACTCTCTTCATTTGAAATGGGTTAGTATCAAGCAATAAGACTACAAAAATCTTGGGAAATTATGATAGCTTATTCGTAAAAAACCTGATTTTCGTACAAAGCACTACAAACACCATGCAAAACGACACATTTTTTATTCGGCCAATCGAATCCAGCGACAATGGGCCAATGGCCACAATCATCCGGGAAGTGATGACTGCCTACGGTGCAGTAGGGGACGGTTTTTCCATCAATGATCCTGAAGTCGATCATATGTACGACTATTATCAGGCTGATGGATCTGCTTATTTTATTTTGAGTGACGCCCAAAACCAGGTATGGGGAGGTGGTGGAATTGGCCCTTTAGTCGGTGGAGATCCTGCAACTTGTGAGCTCAAAAAAATGTATTTCGTACCCGATGTACGCGGCCGTGGAATGGGTCAAAAAATGGTCAACCATCTGCTTGAGGCCGCTAAAAACTTGGGTTACCAGACTTGTTATCTCGAAACATTGGAACGAATGAAGGAAGCCAAGGCTTTGTACACTAAAATGGGATTTGAAAAACTGTGCGGCCAAGTGGGCAATACAGGCCACAGTGGTTGTGACTCCTTTTATTCAAAAAAGCTTTAATGGCTTATAAATACGCTTAGTCTGAGGTGGCCCTATGGTGCCTTAGGTTTCTTAGGTGGTAAAGAATATTTTTTCACAACCTAAGAAACCTAAGGCACTAAAGGAATTACCTTAGAAGGTGCATCAATAATGGCTTTCGTAATATTGCTGATAAGCGCCAGAAGTAACAGCTTCCAACCAATCACTGTGCTCCAGGTACCATTGTGCAGTCATTTTTAACCCATCTTCCGGATTGACCTGAGGCTCCCAGTCAAGCTCGTTTTTCAATTTGCTGGCATCAATGGCATAACGTCGATCATGCCCTGGGCGATCTTTCACAAAAGTGATCAGTTGCCGGGAAGTACCCTGGCTACGCCCCAGCAATTCATCCATTACATCGCAGAGGTAATGAACCAGGTCAATATTGCGGCGTTCGTTGTTGCCCCCAATGTTGTAGGTTTCCCCGATTCTTCCCTGATGGTAAATCAAATCGATAGCTGCAGCGTGGTCTTCTACCCACAACCAATCTCGCGTGTACAAGCCATCACCATACACTGGCAAAGTCTTATTGTTGCGGATATTATTGATTATCAGCGGAATTAACTTTTCAGGAAACTGGTATGGACCGTAGTTATTGGAACAATTGGACACTACCGTAGGCAAACCAAAAGTATGATGGTATGCCCGCACCAACATATCCGAACCCGCTTTGGAAGCAGAATAAGGCGAGCGAGGGTCATAAGCAGTTTGTTCGGTAAAAAAACCGGTTTCGCCCAATGAACCATAGACCTCATCTGTAGAAATGTGGTAAAACCGCTGATGGGTTGGGTTGCCCCAGCTGGCTTTGGCTACATTCAACAAATTGAGGGTACCCAAAATATTGGTTTCCACAAAAGCCATAGGGTTGCTGATGGAGCGGTCTACATGCGACTCAGCCGCCAAATGGATCACCCCGTCAAAGGCATACTTGGCAAACAATTCCTGCAACAAATCATTGTCGCGAATATCCCCCTTGCAAAAAACGTAATTGGGAGCGTTTTCTATATCGGTCAAATTGCTCAGGTTGCCCGCATAGGTCAACAAGTCAAGATTCACAATACGGTATTGTGGGTATTGTTTGACCATTCTTTTCACCAGGTGGGTGCCGATGAATCCGGCACCTCCGGTAATGAGGATGTTTTGAGTAAAGGACATGGTATTATCCGGGTTGTACAACCGTTTTAAAATAGTCAAAAGTGCGCTGTAAGCCCTCCGCCCGAGGAACTTTGGGTTCCCAACCCAGGAGGTTTCTGGCTTTGGTAATGTCTGGTTGACGAACTTTGGGATCGTCTACGGGCAGAGGCCGATAATCAATAAAGGCTTTGGGGTTCCCTACCAGATCAAGAATTTCCTGGGCAAACTGCAAGATGGTGCACTCGTCAGGGTTACCAATATTGACAGGTTGGGTATAATCACTCAGAAGGAGGCGGTAAATCCCTTCTACCAAATCGTCGACATAACAGAAAGATCGGGTCTGGGAGCCATCCCCAAACACAGTAAGTCCTTCACCACGAATGGCTTGCGAAAAAAATGCTGGCAACACACGTCCGTCTTCCACCCGCATCCGGGGGCCGTAAGTGTTAAAAATTCTAATGATCCGGGTATCCACCTGGTGGAAAGTATGGTAGGCCATGGTGATGGCTTCCAAAAAACGTTTGGCTTCGTCATAAACGCCACGTGGACCAATCGGGTTCACGTTGCCCCAGTACTCTTCAGATTGGGGGTGTTCCAAAGGATCTCCGTACACTTCGGAAGTGGAGGCCACCAGAATCCGTGCTTTTTTCTCACGTGCCAATCCGAGCAAATTGTGTGTCCCCAAAGCCCCAACCTTCAAGGTTTGAATGGGCATTTTCAGGTAATCAATCGGGCTGGCCGGTGAAGCAAAATGCAGGATGTAATCAAGTTTACCTGGAACATGTACAAACTTGGTAATGTCGTGGTGGTAATACTCAAATTCCTTGAGGGGAAACAGGTGTTCAATGTTTTGGATGTTCCCAGTCAGGAGGTTATCCATGCCAATAACATGATAACCTTCTTTGATGAACCGATCGCTGAGGTGCGACCCTAAAAATCCGGCAGCGCCGGTAATGAGAACTCTTTTCACTGGAAAATTTTTACATCTGGTTTTTAAATCCGCGCCCAAAGATAAACTTCGACGGCTGCTTTACCTAAAAGTTTTTTACAAGCCCAGGGGAAAAGCTTAGTTTTGCCCTATAAAAGCCCTGTCCTGTATGAGAAGAGGTCTATTCTTGCTGATCCTTATTTTGATGTATGTTAGTGAACTCTCCGCTCAGGCTTCCAACAATGAACCCAAGGGAGTGATTTTGAGTAAATTCACCTACGGTGCTCAAGTACCCGCTGGAACGTTAAAAGAACGTTTCGGAACCAATTTCATTGCCGGGGGAGGCATCGATTGGCAATGGGGACCAAAAAATTGGGTCCTTGGCTTGGATGCACAGTACATTTTTGGCAACATGGTGAAGGAAGACCCCCTGGTAGGTTTGCGTACCAAAGAAGGTAATATCATCGGCAACGACCGTGAGGTTGCCGATATCCCCATGCGGGAGCGTGGATTTTATGTTGGTCTTACAGCAGGGCGGGTGTTCCCAGTTAGTGCCAGGCAGTCTTCCCGGGCAGGTTGGCGTTTCAATTTTGGAATTGGTATGCTTCAGCACAAAATTCGCATCCAGGACGACCCCCAACGTTCGGTTGTACAATTGACCGATGTGTACAAAAAGGGGTATGATCGCCTGAGCAATGGTCTGGCACTGCAACAGTATTTTGGCTACCAGGCCATGAGCAAAGATCGACGCAGTAATTTTATGGCAGGGTTTGAGTTCATGCAGGGCTTTACCCAATCGCGGCGTAGTTTTGATTTTGCTACGCAAAGTAAGGATGGGAAAAAGCGGGTAGATTTGTTATTGGGTATCCGCTTGGGCTGGATTTTGCCCTTCTATGCCGATAAAGCAGAAGACATCTACTACTAAAACTAACCAGCGCCGATCATGTCCATTTTGTACACCCTTGGAATCTACCTATATCTACTTTTCATCCGCGTGGCCGCCATCTTCCACCCGAAAGCAAAATTGTGGTGGAATGGCCGAAAAAATTGGGCTGAAAAATTAAGCACCGAACTCTCCTCCAAAAGAAAAGTAAACCAAACCCTCATCTGGGTCCACAGTGCCTCTCTAGGGGAATTTGAACAAGGGCGCCCCCTGATGGAAGCCATCAAAAAGCAAGATCCTGAAGTGTTCATTCTACTGACCTTCTTCTCCCCCTCAGGTTATGAAATCCGTAAAAACTATGCACACGCCGACTTGGTTTCTTACCTACCCGCTGATTTGCCCAGCAATGCCTCTAAATTTTTGGCCATCGCACAGCCTCAACTAGCCATATTCGTGAAGTATGAGTTTTGGTACAACTTTTTAAAAGCCTTGCACAAAAAGGAGATACCGGTATGGCTAATTGCAGCATTATTCCGGACTCAGCAGCCTTTTTTCCAGCCTTGGGGAGCTTGGTATCTGAAGATTTTAAAAGGCTTTGATCACTTTTTTGTGCAAAATCAAAACTCCGTTGAGTTATTGGAAAAATACCAACTTCAGCAATATACCCTGGCTGGTGATCCACGTATTGACCGGGTAATGCAAAT
>JAAFHQ010000188.1 GCA_013298445.1 Chitinophagales bacterium
CGCCTGAAAGCTGCTCAGCATTGGATATTGGAGCAGGTTTTGTATAAAGTTGAATTGCACGAAGCTGCACATGGATTTGTGCCCCAACGTTCGATTGTGAGCAACGCTGCGCCGCATGTTGGTGCAGAGGTGGTGATCAACATGGACTTGAAAGATTTTTTCCCATCTGTATCTTATCGTCGGGTCAAAGGAGTATTCCAGGGCCTCGGTTATTCCGAACAGCTGGCGACCATCATGGCGCTCATTTGCACTGAACCCCAAACCGATGCAGTAGAATTGGATGGGCAAACTTACCACGTCCACAAGGGAGAACGCCGCCTGCCGCAGGGTGCGCCCAGTAGCCCAGCCATTACCAATATCTTGTGTTGGCGGCTGGATCGGCGTTTTGCGGGTATGGCCAAATCCCTGGGTTGGGCCTATACGCGGTATGCCGACGACCTAACTTTTTCCAAGGCCGCTGATGATACCCGGGATGTCAATCGCATCTTGTGGCAAGCCCGACAAATTGTGGAGAATGAGGGCTTCACCCTGCACCCAGACAAAATCAAAGTGATGCGCCGCAACAACCGCCAGGAAGTAACGGGGGTAGTGGTGAATGAAAAACTCAATGTGCCCCGGGCGAAACTCAAACAGTTCCGGGCGGTGCTGCATCGCCTGGAAACGCAGGGGGCTGCTGCGGTCAATTTTGGACAAGGACAGGTTTTGGAAAGTATCAAGGGTTTTACGCATTATGTAAAAATGGTGAATCCTGAAAAAGGGGCAGCCTTGAAAGCGGAGCTTGATCGGATTCTGAACAATCCTGTTTTTATGGAAAAGCAGCCTGCTGTGAACCTAGTGGATCAAAAAGAGAAACGCAAAAAAATTGCTGCTCCTGTGCAGGTCAAATTGGATGCTGCCGAGTTGGGGGAATGGTGGCGACTTTGGTAAGAGTTTCCTCCACCTTGACTGAATTTATTGTAAAAAAATTAGAGCAAGGACTACAAGGCCCTCGCTCTAACTATAGATTTTATAGAATCTTATCTGGCTCTGTAGGCTTTGGTTTTGTAGGCTTTGGATTTATTGGCTTTGGCTTCGGTCTTGTAGGTTTCGGTCTTGGTGGGCGAACAACTTTCGGAATGGTTTTGACATCATTGGGGGGCGCATCATTTACACCAGGCTTTTGAGAATTGTCTTTTGCCAAAGATGTTGCATTCCTTGTATTTTGGTTAGAATCTGCTTGGCCTGATTTTGATTGAGCAAAAATGCTCAAAGAAAAAACAGTCAATACAATGGTTAAAATGGTGGTGACGGTTTTTTTCATCTTAAAGGGTTTAAGTAATGTGAAAGTGATAAAGAATTTTATAAAAATCATTAGGAGTTACAATTTATTATAAAAATAAGTTCCCAAGTGTTTTTTGATTAATTTTTTTATTTATCCATTAAGTCGATGTATTTTTTCAACCCTGTCGAATCGGCTAAATCTTGCCATTTCCTCTTCGCTAGTGTTGAAAAATAGTTAGCCCTTTCTGGATTGTTTCCGGTAAATTCTACCTTACTTCTTAAATCAAAAATTTTTGCATAAACTTCATCCACTTGAATTGGACGTTTTGCTCTATCTAAAAACGGTTTAATGCCTAAATCTGCCTGATCTAGATGCCGAGTACATTCTTCAAGATTATTGAGTGAAAAATATGTGTTTCCTACCTGGAAATACGATTCCATCAAACTAATGGTATATGCTTCATTTTCAGGAAAATCACTTGCCAATTCTTTTGTCATTTGCAAGTCTTGTGAAAAATATGTCAAAGCCTCAGCTGGTTCATTTTTGGCCGAATAAACTTCTCCAACCTTAGAATATGCAATAGCCAAGTTCAATTTATCCTCATCGTCACCATAATTGGATTTATTTTGGTCACTTGCGAGGGCCAAGCTTTGTTGAAAATGATCCAGGGCTAATTCAAAATGATTCAGAGAAAAATACAACTCTCCTAACATAGCATAGGCATTGCTTTTAAGACTTTTTAGATACTCATCATCGGGATTAATGGTTATTTGTTCCTCTACCAGAGATTGGTATTTTTTTAAATAGAATTCGGCTTGGACGAAATCTCTTTCCTCAAAAAAAACCTTCCCCAAACGCCCCAAAGCTATAATTTGATGGTCAATATCTGAAAATTTTTCACTTAACACCAAATGATTTTGGGCATAAAATTTGGCATTGTTGATCATTCCTATGTTCAAAAAAAAGTCATAGAGGTGATTAGTTAAAGCAACAATATCCAAATTTTCTTTTTTTATCTTTTTCAAAAGATGTTCAGCATAAATAGCATATGACCATTTATCATTTATGGACTTATTCTTATCATTTAAAATTTCGAGTAAAGGTTGTAAGGGTAGATATTCATGTTCTTCAAAGTCAGAATCAAGCACAATTGCCTGGATGATCTGGTGCATTTTGCAGGATATTGGCGCTTCATCACTTATTTCAATCCAACCGTTATTTGCCAACTCCTGAAGGTTATCATTCAAATCATTTCTTTTGAGATTTTTTGTGCACAATCGCTGAATATCCCCAAAGGGAATGTATTGTGGAGGTAACAAGGCTAGGTTTTTTAAAATTTCTTGATTTTGTTTGAAAGCTATGGAGGCTTTAGATTCTTGGTAAATGTCTTTAAGAATGTTTTCAATTTTTGCTTGGTACCGTAGGTTATGATAACTAACTTCAACCTTATTAGAATTTTCTTCGAGCCCTAAAAGCCCTTTTTCATTAAGCTGATTGTAAAGTTGGAGCAAATTATAGTCTTCCAATTGTTGCCTTATTCGGGTATAGTTTTTGGCTAAAATTTCTATTGTTAAGGTATGGTAGCCAATTTGTAACAATAAACTGTTTAGCGCATTTGTTTCATTTTTTGCAAAGGGAGCAAATTTCAAAAACAAGTTTTTAGCGAATTCTTCTGACAAAGTATCTACTTTAATAGACTTGAAGGCTTCGATTGCATTATTGATTCGTGAGGTGAGTACTATTTTCCAGTTGTCGAGGCTATACAATAAATCCGTATTTCTTATGTCATCAATATCGTTTGCATTATCTATAATAATTAAATTGTTTCCTTGTTTCTCGGACAACAAACGGTGTAAAAATGAAACTTTGTTTTCCAAATCGTCCTCTATTCCTAAATTGATCAAATCATTGAACGCAGATACCAAATTCTCTTTGAGATTATTCCCTATTTCAACCCAAGCAATATGATCGTAAAACATTTTATAACGATTGAAATAAGCCTGGGCCACCGTTGTTTTTCCAACGCCTCCGATGCCATTTAGAATTATCGGACTTTTATGTTCAACAAATAAACAAATATGAATTTCTTCTAACAAAGAGTCTCTGCTTTTTTCCAGATTTCTGGAAGGAGATCGTGCCGGCTTGGTTAACCAAACCCCTTTTCCAGTCGGTGGAAAAAATTCCCTCGCCAACATAAGTAAACCATGAATAATTCTATTTCGCTCAATGGACAACTCTTCATATGAATAAATATTTTTAAGAGATTGATTTTTAAGAATGTAATAACGAGCTGATAGGAGATTCACTTCCTCTTTTTGAGCTGGGTTAGTCACAAGTAAAGCCATAGCGTTTATGGCCTTCTCAATTTCACCTCTAGCGATATAATTATTGAAATCTTGTCCTTCCATTATTCCGAGTATCATTGTGGATGAAAAAAATTTATAGTTTGGATTTTATTGTGGAAGCATGGCCCATAGTGTTTTGCCTCGTTATTGATTTAAATCAAAAATAGAATGGATTTTCTGATTTTGCAATCTTCGGTCAAAGCATTGGTAGATCTTCTTCTGGAGACTTAGGCCAATGCTATAAAAAAGGCTGCTTGCCGTGATAAGAAGGCATTTTCAAATTTCCTCTTTCCTTTTTCAATTAAAGTCATTTCTCTCCGCCATTCTGTAACTTTCCTTCCAAATTCCCCAAAAAACGGGTACTTTTGCCTCCCGAAACCAACTTTCAACAGCAACATGCCGCGCTTTTCAACGCTTACCCAAGTTCAAAACGCCATTCAGAGCGGGGAAACTACCTTGGTAGACCTGGTACACTATTACCTGTATAAAATTGAGGAAAACAGAGCACTCAACATTTACGTAGAAGTATTTGAAGAAGAAGCCCTGGAAAAAGCCCGGCAATTGGAACAAAAATACCGCGACAACCCGGCACAGGTAGGTCGGTTGTTCGGGGCAATTGTATCCATCAAAGACGTGATTTGTTATCAGGGGCATACTGTTACAGCGGGTTCCAAAATTTTGAGTGGATTCCAATCCTTGTTTTCGGCCACAGCCGTTGAACGCCTTTTGGCTGAAGATGCCATCATCATTGGGCGTACCAACTGCGACGAATTTGCGATGGGTTCCACCAATGAAACCTCTTATTATGGCCCGGTGCGCAATGCTGCCGATCCGACCAAAGTCCCCGGCGGTTCTTCGGGTGGTTCGGCGGTTTCGGTACAGGCCGACACTTGTCTTTTGGGCTTGGGCTCCGATACTGGAGGTTCGGTGCGGCAGCCTGCGGCACTGTGTGGCGTCATTGGCATGAAACCAACTTATGGTCGGATTTCCCGCCACGGCCTGCTGGCTTATGGCTCTTCCTTTGATCAAATCGGTGTTCTGGCACACAACGTAGACGATATTGCCCTGACCCTGGAAATTATCGCGGGTCAGGATGAATTTGATGGAACCAGCAGTCAAAGCCCCGTTCCGGCCTATAGCCAGCTTTTGAAGGCCAAAGGCCCCGTTAAAGTGGCGTATTTTGACACAGCAGTACACCATCCCAAACTGGATCCGGGTATCCAGGCCCAGTGCCTGCGCATGATTGAGTGGCTAAAAGCACAAGGTCATACCGTAGAAAGTGTGCCTTTTGATTACCTCGACTACATCATTCCTGCTTATTACGTCTTGACGACTGCCGAAGCCTCTTCCAATTTGTCGCGTTACGATGGTATTCGTTTTGGCTACCGCAGCCCCAACGCCAAAACACTGGAGGAGACCTACAAAAAATCACGCTCGGAAGGTTTTGGCCAAGAGGTGAAGCGCCGGATTATGTTGGGCGCTTTTGTACTGAGCTCGGGGTATTACGATGCCTATTACACCAAGGCGCAAAAAGTCCGCCGCCTGATTACTGAACAAACCGACGCCATTTTTGCTGAATACGATTTTTTGTTGATGCCCGCTGCGCCTACTCCTGCCTGGAACCTGGGGGAATCATTGGAGGACCCCGTGGCCATGTACCTGGCGGATATTTTTACAGTACAGGCGAATATGGTTGGTATCCCGGGCATTGCGCTACCTGTAGGCACCCACGAATCGGGCCTGCCCGTAGGTTTGCAGTTTATGGCTGGAAAACTTCAAGAAGCTGAACTACTGGCTTTTGCGAAACAAGTTTCAGAAAGCTACCCGCAACTGTAGCTTTTATTTGATAATTATTTCTATATTTCACTCGTTATTTTACCATCCTAATAACCGTAAAACATCTTGCGATGAAAAAGTTACTATTGCTTTTGGTGCTTAGTTTTGCTGCCTTCCAATTCCAGGCACAAGCACAAAGTGGAATGAGTGAAAAGGAGAAAAAAGAAGCGGCCAAAGAAGCTGCTGATGCCAAAAAAGAGGCCGCCAAGGATAAAGAAGAAGCCGCCAAAATAGCTGCCGAAGAAAAAGAAGAAGCGGCTAAAATGGCGCAAAAAGAAAAAGAGGCTGCCGCCAAAGCCAAAGCAGATGCCGCCAAAGAAGCGGCCAAAAACAAATCGCTAAGCGCCAAAGAAAAAGAAAAAGCCAAAAAAGAGGCAGCCAAAGCCAAGGAGAAGGCGAAAAAAGAAGCGGCTAAAACCAAAGCACTAGCGGCGAAGGAAAAAGAGCGCGCCAAGGCAGACGCGGCGAAGGAGAAAGAAGATGCCAAAAAAGAAGCCGAAAAAATGAAGGAGATGGAGATGAAGGCCAAGGAAAAAGCGGCTAAAGAAGCGAAGAAAAATAACTAGGAAATAGGGTCGAGCGAAAAGACTGATTTATAATTTGCTCAGCCAAAGTCATAAAGGGCCTCTCTGAAGCTGATCAATCAGTTTAGAGAGGCCCTTTTTTTACCCAAATTCAACTAAGCACAATCCTCCGCTGTTATTCTCCACATTCTACCGTACCTTTGCGGCCGAATTCGTCAACCAACACATACAATGAGCGAGATTATTAAACACGAATGTGGTATTGCTCTCATTCGTTTACTTCAGCCCTTGGAATACTATCAAAAAAAGTACGGAACTGCACTGTACGGACTAGAAAAGCTGAAACTACTCCTCCAAAAACAACGCAACCGAGGTCAAGACGGGGTTGGCGTTGCCACCATCAAACTGGATCCCAAACCAGGCACCAAATACATCAGCCGCAAACGCAACGTCACACCGAACAACTACCTCACCGAGCTTTTTGATGAAATTTGGAGCAAACACTTCCGCCCCCTCAGCGACGAACAACTGAGCGATGCACCCTGGATGAAAGACAATCTCCCCTACGTCGGTGAATTGCTCCTTGGCCACCTGCGCTACGGCACCCACGGCGACAACAGCATCGAAACCTGCCACCCCTTCCTGCGCCAAAACAACTGGATCAACCGGAACCTGCTCCTGGCGGGCAACTTCAACCTGACCAACGTAGACGAATTATTCCAGGAGTTGGTAGAGTTGGGCCAATACCCCAAGGAAAAATCTGACACGGTTACGGTTTTGGAAAAAATCGGCCATTTTCTCGACGACGAAGTACAACGCCTCCATACCTGGTTCAAGCCCGATGGCTACACCAACATGGAGATCAACGACTATATTTTTGAACAACTGGACATCCAGCGCCTGCTGCGCCGCGCCAGCAAACGTTTCGACGGTGGTTACGTCATGTGTGGCCTGATCGGTCACGGCGACGCCTTCGTGATGCGCGACCCCAATGGCATTCGTCCGGCATTTTATTACCACGATGATGAAATTGTGGTAGTGGCTTCAGAGCGACCAGCCATTCAAACTGCGCTGGATGTGCACATCAGCAGTGTCAAAGAGGTTACCCCCGGGCATGCCCTGATCATCAAAAAGGGCGGCAAGGTGGAAGAGTTGCCCTTTACCGACACCAGCGAACGGCACTGCTGTTCTTTTGAGCGCATCTACTTCTCCCGTGGCAACGACCGCGACATTTATCTGGAGCGCAAAAAACTGGGCAATCAGTTGGTAAAACCCATCCTGGAAGCAGTGGGCTATGATTTTGAAAACACGGTATTTTCGTTCATTCCCAATACCGCCGAAACGGCCTTTATGGGCATGATCGAAGGTTTGTACGAAAACCTGGACTCGATTCGCGAGAAAAAACTGATCAAAGCGCTCGAAGAAGGCAAGTTGAAGCCCAAGAAGATTGAAAAAATCATGGCGCAAAAGCCGCGCATCGAACGCCTCGTGGTCAAAGACGAAAAGGTGCGCACCTTCATTGCGGATACTACTGCCCGGGGCCGTCTGGTTTCCCATGTGTACGACGTCACTTATGGGCTCGTGCACAACGATCAGGATACCCTGGTGCTGATGGACGACTCCATTGTACGGGGCACCACGCTCAGGGACAGCATCATTGAAATTGCTTCCCGCCTGCGCCCGAAAAAAATTATTGTAGTGTCTTCCGCACCCCAAATTCGCTACCCCGATTGTTACGGCATTGACATGTCGAAAATGGGCGAGTTCGTAGCCTTTAAAGCTCTGGTGGAATTGCTGAAGCAAGACAAGCGGGCACACTTGCTGGAAGAGGCTTACCAGCGTTGCAAAGCGCAGGAAAACTTACCCAAGGAATTGATCCGCAATGAGGTACAAAGCCTTTATGACCTGTACACCGACGAGCAAATCTCCAAACAAATTGCCAAAATCGTCACCCCAAAAGGCATTAAACCCAAGATCGAGGTGATTTACCAATCGGTAGCTGGTTTGCACGAGGCTTGCCCTGATAACAATGGCGATTGGTATTTTTCTGGAAATTATCCTACGCCTGGTGGGAACAAAGTGGTGAATCGTGCATTTATCAACTACATGGAAAAGCGCGACGAGCGGGCTTACTAGTCTCTCTTGAGTGGCTCTTTGGTGTCTAGGGTTTCTAAGGTGGTGAAAAAGAACATGTGTAGAGAAGCATTTTTCACCACCTTAGAAACCTCAGGCACTTAAGAATCACCTAAGCGTCAATAAAGATTCCATTTAGAAAATATTATGGAGAGAAAGATCATCATCGTTGGCGCAGGTGTAGCAGGCCTGATTGCCGCAAAACACTGCGAAGAAAAAGGCTACCAGCCCTTGATTTTGGAAGCAAGTGACCGGGCTGGGGGCAGGGTCAAAACTGAACAGGTAGATGGTTTTTTACTCGATCATGGCTTTCAAGTCTTGCTCACAGAGTACGCCGAAGTACAGCGTTACCTCGATTTGGACAAACTCAATTTGCGCCACTTCCAACCGGGGGCTGCGATTTATTCAAACGGGCGTTCTTTCCGTTTTTCAGACCCCCTGCGCGACCCTTCCCAACTTTGGGCGGCCCTGTTTTCGCCAATTGGATCCTTGTGGGACAAAATCAAAATCTGGCAACTGAACCGCCAACTACAAAGCACGCCCCGCGAACAAATTTTTGACGGTAACCCCCAATCCACCCTTGATTATTTGCGCCAATACGGCTTCAGCGAGCGGATCATCCAGCAATTTTTTCGGCCTTTTTTTGGGGGGATTTTTTTGGAAAATGACCTAAGCACCCCCGCTACGATGTTTCGCTTTGTGTTTAAAATGTTCGGCAAAGGGTACGCCGCCATACCCGCCAAAGGCATGGAGGAACTGGTCAAACAACTCAAGGCAAAGCTCCAACATAGCACCTTCCGCTTCAACACCCCGGTACAAGAGATTCAGGAAAACTACCTGATCACCCAGACTGGCGAACGCCTGGACTTCGATAAGGTCATCGTTACCGGCAATCCCATGAATCTGATTCCGGGCCTGCGTGGCCAAACTCAGGCTTATCGTGGTACTTATAACCTTTATTTTGCTGCCAATTTCAGCCCTCTCCAGGCTCCCCTCATCGGTCTGATTGCCGATGTTGACAACCCCATCA
>JAAFHQ010000189.1 GCA_013298445.1 Chitinophagales bacterium
CCGTGAGGTAGCCTAGTGCAACTTTCCAGGTGATTGGCCAAATGAACACACTGCGCAATGATTGCCAAAGTGGATCAAGCCCTTGGCCAATGTAACGCCCAATTGTTCGTAGCCACTCGCTGATACTTTCCATAGGTTTTCCATGATTAGACCCAGTACTGCTTCCTGTTTTGATTCAACTGTTTCACAGCATGAGTCGCACAAAGTTACAAAGATTGTGGATGAAATTAACGTCGCCTCAGGTCTCTTAACTATTTCTGGCCCTTGTTTTTTTTCACAAAATCGCCACGTTTTCCACATTACTATGTGAATTACAGGGTGTTGAGTGCTTTTTTTACCCGCAAAATCAATTCGGCTGGTTTGAATGGTTTTGACAAAAAATCTACAATACCCATTTTGAGCGCTTTGATGGTTTGTTCTTCTTCATCGGGGTCAATCAACAATAATATATTTGCATTGGCATCCTGATCCTGGATTTGTTGAATGATTTCCAAGCCCGCCTGTTTGCCCATGTCTGCATCCACAATGATGAGGTCGGGTTTTTCCAGGCTGATCGCCTCCAGAATGGTGCCCCTCTTTTTACTGTAAATGACTTCCAGCCCTATTTTTTTCAAGCGAAATTCAATGGCGGCCAGTAATATTTCTTCACTTTCACAAATCAATACTTTCATAAATCGGGCTTTTGATAATGCGTTAAACTCAGCCCATGGCTTTAGCCGTGGGTTTATACGTCGTCTTCGCGTGGCAAAAAGATGAATTGGGCACCTTGGTCACTGAGCACAAACAAGCAGAAAAACTCACGCGGATTTTTGTAAACCCTCCTGAAATCGTCCACTTTATCCGTTTGTACCAGTTTTTTGGTGACCATTTCTTCCAGGGTTGAAGCGTGAATCGACCATTTTGCGCCATTTTCACTGCGCGCTATTAAAAGAATACCCAATTCCAGTTCCAGTTGGTGCACTGCAAAAATTGGGTAGCGTGATACGTCTTCGTCCATGATGGTATCTGCGGCCTGACCCATCATTTTTTGGTAGGAGGCGAGTTCCTTCGGTAGGCGTTCGTAAAGCGTCATTTTTGTTAGGATGGTTTAGAAGGTAGAGGAAGGTTGAGGAAGGTTTAGGCTACCGCGAGCGATTTTGAAATGTCTTGTCCAAGTCGCTCGCGGTAGCCTAAACCTTCCTCAACCTACTCAACTTTCCTCAACTTAAATTAATTCAAGTAATGCCACACTCTCAATGTGATGCGTATGTGGAAACATATCCACTGGTTGTACTTTCAGCACTTTGTATTTAGTTGCCAAACGGCTCAGATCACGTGCCTGGGTGCCCGGGTTACAACTCACGTACACAATGCGGGGAGCAGCCAGCTCAAGCAGCATATTCACCACATCCTCGTGCATACCTGCGCGAGGAGGGTCAGTGATCAAGAGGTCAGGTTTGCCGTGTTTTGCAGCAAAATCGGCGGTTAAAATAGCCCGCACATCCCCTACATAAAACTGCACATTGTCCACTCCGTTGATCTGGGCGTTGACCTTGGCGTCGTCGATGGCCGCAGCCACCTCTTCGATGCCCACCACTTGTTTACAGTCTTTGGCCACATACAAACCGATGCTGCCAATGCCAGTGTACAGGTCGTAAACATTCTCATGGCCTTGTAAGTTGGCAAAGTGGCTTACAACGTCGTACAAATTTTTCCCCTGACGGGTATTGGTTTGAAAAAAAGACTTGGGTCCGATCCGGAAAACGACATGCCCAAGGCGCTCTTCGGCGTACCCCTTGCCCGACCAGCTGTGTACGGGCAAATCCCAAATGGTATCGTTCATTTTGAGATTGATGCAGTACAGCAAAGTGGTGATTTGGGGCAGGCGACGCTGCACTTCTTCCAGGAAGGGTTTGCGCAAATCGGGATTGTCTTCACCAAAGGAAACCAAAGCCATGGTTTCACCGAGGGTAGTGATGCGCAGCATGAGGGTGCGCATAAAACCTTCGTGTTTTTTGACATCATAAAAACTCAGCCCCTGCTCAATGGCGATGCTGCGTACGGTATTACGGATCTCGTTGGAAGGGTCGGGTTGGAGCCAGCAGTGTTCGAGGTTGATTACCTTGTCGAAACCTCCGGCGGGGTGGAAGCCCAACACGTCAGCGGCGTTACTGATTCCGGATTTGATCTCAGCGTTGGTCAGCCATTTTTTGCAGGAAAAGGCAAACTCCATTTTGTTGCGGTAATAAAAGGGTGTTTCGGCACCGAGAATGGGCAGCCATTCGCCTACTTCCACTTTGCCCAGACGAGTCAAGGCATTTTCTACCACCGTTTCTTTTTGTTGCAATTGTGTGGCATAATCGAGGTTTTGCCACTTGCAGCCCCCGCAGGTGCCAAAATGCTGGCAGGCGGGTTCAACCCGATGGGGCGAATATGTCGTGATGGCTCGCAATAGCCCTTCGATGCGGCCTTTGCGTTTTTTGAGCACCAAAATTTCCGCACTATCGCCAGGCACTACCCCTTTGGCAAATACCACTTGCCCGTCTTCGGTTTTGCCCACCGCTTTTCCTTCATCGGCAATGCCAAAAAACTGCACATTGGAAAGGATTACATCTTTTTTCTTTCTGGCCATCCATTTGAATTAAAGCGCGAAGATACAATCCTATCGCAATAACTCACATTACGCAAGTTTGATTCTGAAAAGGTGCAGCTAAAGTGTATAGCTTTATTCTATTTAACTTCAGGTTTTTTAGCCGCAGAGTTTCGCAGAGTGCACACAGAGTTTCACAGAGTTTTTAAGTTAGGCCATCTTCGATGGCAAAGAGTACTCAGAGGCCGCACTGAACAGCTGTCGGCAGGGAAAAATCAAATTTCAGTAGTGCCAGAACGCTCGCCACCGCAGGTGGCAAACTCCTTAAAACTAAAAGGAACTCTGTGAAACTCTGTGTGCACTCTGCGAAACTCTGCGTTTTAAAACTGCGTAATGTGAGTTAAAAATATAAACTATCGTGTAAGCACGATGTAGTCGCGCAAGAGGGTGCGCAAAAATTCCAGGTCATCACTTTTGCGGACTTCATGGATGTCCAGGTGCTCTCTAAGTTGGGCTGCCAGCGACTCCACCACTTCCCAGTGGGCATCATTGGGGTATTTCCGCACCCGACTAATGACCTGTTTGATGCTGAGCATGTCCTGCTCGCTGAGCACTTTCACCTGCGGATAAACAGGCTCGTAACTTTCGAGGGTATCAATGTTGAGGATGTTGCGCAGGTGCATGCGGATGTTGTTGCGTTTGCGGATAACGGTAGTGCCTGCAGTCATGTCGCCCAAACGTTGCTGGCGGTTGGTAGAACTGATGAGCATGGCTGCCAAAATTCCCCCCGAAAGAATGGTGTCAACATATTGAAAAACAGCTCGCAGAAGGTAATCATTTACAGTAGGAATTTCACCATCTAGCCGAACTACACGGATATTGGTCATTTTTTTGCCCAAAGTTTGCCCTCCCATCATACTTTCCAGCAAAAAGAAATAACCAAAGAAAAAACCGACAAAACACAGGGTAAAAAGCAACTGAAAGGGGATCAGGGCAAACAAACCTGCCAGACCCAAAAGTGCCGGTACGAGTACACTGGCGACCGCAATGATGATCAAATCAATAAAGGTGGACAGGCCTCGTTCCCACAATGAGGCCAATTCATATTCGATGGTGACATTCTGGGTGGTTTTAATTTCGATGGTTTGCATGGGTGTGCTTGAAGATTGATGGAAATACTCAGTATGTTAAGCAGACCACGAAAATACAGCAGGTTTTAGCAGGATGCAATTTTTTATGCAAAAACTACTCCTGCTCGTGGTAATCATTTTGCTCTTCAGCTATAGGTTGAGCTTCGGGGGAAAGTGTACTTTTGGCCCCCTTTGCTTCTTGTTCTGCCAGCGTCAGGTGGTCGCTCACCGAAGTTTCCAGCCAGATTGAACCCGATTGCCGAAATACCTGCACATGCAAGTTAAAAGCTTCTTCAAAGTCTTTTTCCAAAGCCCAGGTGATGGTTTCAGGCGCAATACTGATGCTGCTACCCCGGAGTGCCGGGTTGAGGTCACGCAACTGGGTATTGCGATCGTGAATCATAAATTTGGCAAAACTGCCCTTACTTTCTCCATGTGACTTGGAAAAGAATTGTAACTTCAAATGTGGATATGCGGCTGTAAAGGCATTTTGCAGATCACTGATGTGGTCATTCGGACTGATTTGGATGGTCATGGTTTTGATTTTTGTTACAAGTTGTCGGCATTAAGAATGAATTGCCATGATACAATGAGATGGGGCAAAGTGATTTTTGTCAAAACCATCATTTAGTGCTGAATGTTTGAGCAAACCCGAGTTTGTGGTGTCCGTTTTCGAACACTTTCTGTCCGCTTCTGAACAAGAAAACCTGTTTTTGTGCATTTTAATAAATTGATTTTCAATTGAATAAAACTTTGGCATAGGGCTTGAAACTACATGGACAGGATAAGGAATGGTGACAAACCCATCATTCCAAGAGAACAACAAGCCAAACATTACCATGGATAGGAAGATTGAAAAGAAATTTTGGACCACCCAACGAATTGTACTTTTTGTACTCGGTGCCGCATTTGTGGGTTTTTTCGGCTGGCAATTGCTGAAAGACCACAAAACCACGCTTAATGTCGAACAAGACAAACTCACCATCTCGGAGGTCATGAATGGTACCTTCGATGAAACCATTCCCATTACGGGCAACGTGCAACCCCTCAAAACCATCCGCCTGGATGCCGTGGTAGGAGGCTATGTCACGCAGAAAATGGTAGAAGGAGGTAATGCGGTAACCAAAGGGCAAACCCTGTTGAAGTTGGAAAACCAACAACTCAAGCTCAACTTTTTGCAGTCTGAAACCGAGGCCAGCCGCCTGGTAAACGACCTACAGAATACCCGCCAGCGCTTGAAGGTAGAGCGCTTCAGCTTGCGCAGCAGTTTGAACGAACTGGATTTTCAAATTGAACAAGCCAAAGATTTATACGACCGCAACAAGCAACTATTTGCAGATAAAGTCGTCTCTGAACAAGAATACCTGCGCGCCAAACGCGACTATGAACGCCTGATAAAACAACGCGAAATCGCAATCGAATCGCAAAAGTACCAGGAAGAAAACGCGGTCATCCAGATCAAACAGCTGGAAGGCACCCTGGAGCGCACCCAAAGAAACGTGGAACTCTGGCGTCAAACCCTGGAAAACTTGGAAGTAAAAGCACCTGTACCCGGCCTCTTGTCATCAATGGATGTGGAAGTGGGTTCAAACATCAGCCAGGGTCAAAACATTGGCCAAATCGACGACTTGAGTGGTTTCAAAATCCGGGCTGCCATCGACGAATACTACATCAACCGGGTGTTCAGCGGCTTGCCAGGTAGTTTTGACTTCAATGGCAAATCGTACAAACTCGAAATCATCAAGATTTATCCGGAGGTACGCAGTGGCCGTTTTGAAGTGGACATGAAATTCTCGCTGGGCGCTCCCGAGGGCATCAAGCGGGGGCAATCCGTCACTGTTCGTTTGCAATTGGGGCAACCCACTCAAGCGGTTTTGCTGCCCACCGGAGGCTTTTTCTCCACTACTGGTGGCAATTGGGTGTACGTATTGGAAAGAGGCGACAAACGCGCAGTGCGCCGCCGCATCTCCCTGGGACGTAAAAACCCCGAATATTTTGAAGTATTGGAAGGCCTGAAACCTGGCGAACGGGTGATCACCTCCTCTTACGATACCTTTGGTGACAACGAAGTACTCGAATTTTAATAAATTATGAGTTATGAATGATAAATGATGAATCCACTCAATTCATCATTTATCATTCATAATTTATCATTCTCAATCCTCTATGATAAAGACCGTCAACCTACAAAAGGTTTTCACTACCGAAGAAGTAGAAACCACCGCCCTAAACGGCATTAGTCTGGAAATCCAAGACGGAGAATTTGTGGCCATCATGGGCCCTTCTGGTTGTGGAAAATCAACTTTGCTCAATATTTTGGGCTTGTTGGACAACCCATCAGTTGGGGAATACCATTTTTATGGCACCGAAGTCGCTAAAATGCCCGAACGCAGTCGCGCTCAATTGCGCAAAGGAAACATCGGATTTGTATTCCAAAGCTTCAACCTGATCGATGAACTTACGGTATACGAAAACGTGGAGCTGCCACTCTTGTACCTCAAAGTACCTGCCGCCGACCGCAAAAAACGCGCCGAGGCAGCTCTGGAGCGCATGAACATGATGCACCGCCGCAATCACTTTCCGCAGCAGCTCTCCGGTGGTCAACAACAGCGTACGGCCATCGCCCGTGCAGTAGTGGCCAGCCCCAAGATGATTCTCGCGGATGAACCTACGGGTAACCTCGACTCTTCCAACGGCGAGCAGGTGATGAACTTGCTCCGTGAACTGAATAACGAAGGCACTACCATCGTGATGGTAACGCACTCTCCACATGATTCTGGCTTCGCTCACCGGGTAATCAACTTGTTTGATGGCAAGGTGGTGACGGAGAATTTTCATGTGTAAATCGTAGGGGCATCCCTACGTGGGTGCCCCTACCAATTCCGTTTCCAAAAATGGGCCCCCACGTAGGAGTGCCCCAACAACCTGACTGCCATGTTCAAACTCTTCCTGCGCATTGCCTCGCGCGCTTTCCTCAAAGATCGGACTTCCGGTTTGATCAACATCATTGGATTGTCTCTGGGTATGACCGGGGCATTGCTCATCGGCATGTGGGTCACCAATGAACTGAGTTACGATCGTTACCACGATCACGCCGAGCGCATTTACCGCATCAAGAGTCACATCAAAATTAGCGATACCGAGACCTGGCATTGGAGCACAGTTCCTTTAAAATTGGCGGGTATTTTGGGCAGTCAATTGGCAGAAATAGAATTGATTTCCCAGTCTACTGGTGGGGCAGGAGAGGCTACGGTAAAGCTCAAAAATCAACTGATAAAGGTTGAGAAATGTATAACCGTAGATTCGAGTTGGTTCAAAATGTTCAAATACGAATTTGTAAACGGCAGCCAGGAAGCCTTTTTCCAGCACCCCAAAAGTGTCATTCTCAATCAAACTACCGCTCGCCAATTGTTTGGTGACGCCGATCCCATCGGTCAACTACTAAGGGTCGACACCAATGAATGTGTCGTACAGGGTATTGTTAAAGATGACCCGCTCAACTCCAGTTTTAAATTCAATCTGATGATTCCGCTGGCATTGCGACAAAGCGATCCCGGGAGTCGAGAAAATGATAGCAACTGGGGTAATTTTAGCTACAATGCCTATGCTCGCCTGCGGCCAAATACTGATGCCAAAAAACTGGGCAAACAAATCACCCGGATTTTGCGCAAACAAAAAGAAGACAGCACCATTGTTGCCACCATTGAGCCCATAGCGGACATGCGCTTCGACCAATCAATTATGTCCGGCGAAGGCAGTACCACCGACTTCAGCACGATTCGGATCTTTTTCATCATTGGCCTCTTGATTCTGGTGGTTGCTTGTATCAATTACGTCAATTTATCCATTGCCCGTACCAGTAAAAGGGGCAAAGAAATTGGCGTACAAAAAATAATGGGGGCTAGCAAAGGGCAGATGTTTAGCCAGTTTATGCTGGAGTCGGCAGCCATGTGTACGGTTGCGCTGCTGGTCACTTTGTTGATGACCAAACTCAGTATGCCCCTTTTCAATCAATTGACCGGAGAAAACTTCAAATTGAACCTCCTGGATCTTAATCTTTGGAAAATCATTCTGTCGGTTCTGGTATTGGTGACCCTACTTACCGGAATTTATCCTTCCATTTTATTGTCCTCCTTCCAGCCCCTCAACATCATGAAGGGCAGCAATTTTTTGAGCAAACACAAAACTGGCTTTTGGAAAGGTTTGGCCGTTTTGCAATTCGCCATTTCGGTGGGTTTGATTGTAAGTACCCTTACCATCTACAAACAGTTGCAGTTTATCCGAAATACCAACCTGGGTTTTGACCGGGAATACGTGATGCGCATCAATTTCCCCTGGCAAATGTTGAGGGAACCTAATGGAGAAGGTACCATGAAGCGGATGGTGCGCGAAATGGAAAATAACCCGGCGGTGAGTGGGGTAAGTATGGCTTCTGCCTCCATCGTCAACCATGGCTCCAGCAGCAGTGGCAACTTTGAATGGGAAGGCCGTAAGAAAAACGAAAATCCGACCTTCGCGCCATTTTCAGCGGATGTCAATTTTCAAAAAATCTTTGGTTTAAAACTGCTTGAAGGCCGTTGGTTTCAAGAAGGGAATAAAGCGGACGAAAGCAATTTTGTGCTCAACGAAGCCGCCGTCAAAATCTGTAACCTAAAATCACCCGTCATCGGCCAACGCTTTGAAGGCAATGGCATCAAGGGGCAGATCATCGGGGTGGTCAAAGACTTCCACTTGCGCGACATGCACGAAAAAATTCCGCCCGTGGTTATCAATGGGGATCCAAGCTGGCGCACCACTTTGTACGTCAAAACAACGGGCTCAAATGCCAGCAAAGCAGTAGATTTTGCCAATAACCTCTGGCGTCAAAACGTACCTGACCGCATATTTGAATACCAGTTCCTGGACGACGAGTTTGAAAAACTCTACGAAAAAGACCAACGCTCGGCCTTGATGTTCAACATCTTCTCGGTGATTGCCATCCTCATTTCCTGCCTGGGCCTCTTTGCCCTGGCTGCTTTCACCGCTGAGCGTCGCACCAAAGAAATTGGAGTGCGCAAAGTTTTGGGTGCCTCCGTAGCGGGCATCGTAACCCTTTTGTCCAAAGACTTTGTCATCATGGTCTGCATCGGCATTCTGATTGCTTCACCGCTGGCCTGGTACGTTATGCAAGGTTGGTTGCAGGATTTCGCCTACCGCATCAACATCGAATGGTGGTTCTTTGTAGTGGCAGGTTTAATGGCGATTACAATCGCTCTGGTTACGGTGAGTATACAAGCAATTCGGGCTGCGCTGGTGAATCCGGTGCAGTCGTTGAAATCTGAATAAAATCTTTTGGTTGAGGGAGGTTGAGAAAGTTGAGAAGGTTTAGGCTGCCGCAGGGACTTAGACAAGGACAATGTCAAAATCGCTCGCG